>JADLFQ010000104.1 GCA_020845515.1 Anaerolineaceae bacterium
AACCCGGTTACCGGCATTGCAGAGGGACTTCTGGTGGATGAAGCGCTGGAGAGAGGATTGAAACAACCAGGCCAGACGTTATTGGTGATATCACTAAAGAATCTGGAGTTCTTTCGCGAAGCGTATGGGTTTGTCGCTTCGGATGACTTGCTCAGAGCTGTTGTCTTGATGATGCAAGATACTCTGGTGAACTTGCAAGATGAGAATGCTTTTCTCGGCCATCTAACTCCCACAGACTTTGTGATTTCTACCTGGCAAGAGAAGATTGCTGATCTTAGAAACCGTTTACAAAAGCGCCTGGAACAGGCGCTTGGATATTTTTACCGCAACCAGGATCGGGATGAGGAAGAAGACCGCTTTCGGGATAAAGCGCTGAGCATAGAGTTCAGCGAACTGTCGCCGCGAATAGTTGGGATTCAAGACCTATTACATCTCAAATCCACCCTGGAGCGTATGTATCGCCAGGTGCTCCCTTGAAAACAATTCTTGTCATTCCTACTTACAATGAAGCAGAGAACTTGCCCAAATTGGTATCGGCATTGCTGGAACTTCCGATCGCAGATCTTAATCTATTGGTGGTGGACGACAACAGCCCCGATGGAACCGGGCAGATGGTTGATGACCTGAGCAAAGAAACCGGCGGGCGTGTGATGGGGTTGCATCGCACCGGTAAACTGGGTCTTGGCACTGCCTACATCCAAGGATTTCAGTTGGCGATGAAGCATGGTGCAGATTATATTGGCCAGATGGACGCTGATTTTTCACACCCAATTGATAAGCTTGTGCCGATGGTGGAAGCGCTGCAAGAGTTTGATTTTGTCATCGGTTCGCGCTATGTTCCCGGAGGCAGCTTGGACGAGCGCTGGCCCTTGTGGCGCCGGGCGCTTTCCGGTTGGGGAAATTTTTATGCGCGCACAATTTTAGGTATGAAGATTCGCGACGTGACCGGCGGCTTTAAGGTTTGGAGAAAAGAGACCTTGAGCGCCATGCCGCTCGAACGCGTGCGTTCCAATGGCTATGTCTTCCAGGTGGAAATGTCTTATATTGCCAGCCGCCTGGGTTTTAAATCTCTTGAAATCCCCATCTACTTTGCCGACCGGCGCTGGGGACAGTCAAAAATGAATTTCCCCATTCAAGTTGAGGCTGCGTTACGCGTCTGGCAACTTCCGGGGATGTATCGGGATATCCGGCCTATGAAGTCGGTGGGTTAGGGAGTATTTTAAGCTTTTGAAGCTGTGCATGACCAGGGGCTGTCTGTTGGCAGGCAGAGCCGTGGATTAAGGTTGAAAATTCCGTATATGCTGCCAGAGGATGGCAGGTTATCGTCCTCCAGCTGTGCAGGTGGAATAAAGAGCGGTTAAACGCCGCCATTCTTCCAGTTTCAGTGTTTCAGCACGGCGTTGAGGCTGGATGCCAGCACCTTTCAGCAGAGTCTCCACTGTGTCAGGGGGAATTCGAAGCCCGGCGGAGAGAGAGTTGCGCAAGGTTTTTCGCTTCTGACTGAAACCTGCTTTTGCCAGTTTGAAAAAAAGCGACAATTGATCATCCGGGAGAAGAGGTTCGTCGTAAAGGGTGACCCGTAGTACGCTCGAATCTACTTTTGGAGGAGGGAAAAATGCCCCCGCGGGGATGTGCAAGGCGATCTTTGCCTCTCCGTAAACTTGAACGCTCAATGCAAGCAGGCTTAGTTCACCTGCCGGAGCACAGATACGCTCGGCCACTTCACGCTGGATTGTCAAAACAAGTTGAAGCGGTTTCCGGTCTGCTTCAAGCAAGTGGCGAATGAGCGCCGAGGTGATGTAATACGGGATGTTGGCGACAACCATATAGCCGGCGGCGGATACCAGGCCGGCAGGGTCAAGTTCTAAAATATCCCCTTGTACAATCTGGATATTCTGACAGGGTGCGACCACTTCTTTCAAGATGGGGATTAGGTGGGTGTCTAATTCAACGGCGATGACTTTGCGCGCAGCTTGCGCCAGGTAGCGTGTCAGGCTTCCGACGCCCGCACCAATCTCTAAAACGTCGCTATCGGGAGAAATCTGAGCTGCTGCAGCAATCCGTTCTAATGCGGCTGAATCGATCAAGAAATTCTGCCCCAGGCTTTTACGCGGGCGCAGGTTGTGCGCCCGTAACAGGGCAGGCACGTTTAGAGGGGGAATTTTTATGGCAGAATCCATGGGACGGATGCCGGTACGGGCGTGAGGAAATAAAGGATGGTGTCTTGATGCCAGGGTTCAAAATCCTCATCGGTGAAACCAAGGTCAATCCAGTATTTTCCGGGAGAGCCGCCACCGATATCTGCAATGACGCCTGTCCCGTAACCTGGGACGTAGACCGGCTGATTGGCCAGCAAACTGTACCATTGCCGGGTGACGCCGATGACGCCGCGCTGTACCGGGCGTCCACTCGACGTGCCAAAGTAACATTTTGTTGTGCCTGACCGGCATGGGGAATAAGCTGTGGCATATACGGGTACGGCGCGCCAATATTCTATCGGGCCACTGGGTGTATCCAGCGTGCGGATCACAATTTTGGTTCCGTAGCCAACTTTTTCAGGTCGGGGTTCGACGGCCACCCACTGCGATTCGATTTGCCGGGAAACTTCTTGTCCATCGTTATATTGTGTGCGCAGACGGGTTACTTCCACCCCATAGTGTCCAGCTTCCACGACACTGCGCTGATCCAGCTCAACCTCCGGATTTTCAACGAACTGGCGGTCAAAGGGGATGGCGGATTGCTGCAAAGCTATTTCTTCGCGCACACGTACGACTTGCAAGATTCCGTCTGCCGGCATGGGTTGGTCCTCCGATGGGATGGCGTAATCCAATCCTTGTAGGGAAATTCCAACTGCGGCAAGCGCCTGGCCGACAGTTTGCGCAGAGGTACGGGTGGAGATTTCTTGACCATCTGCTTTAATGATGACCGGTGTGGAGCGCGTCAACGTGAGATGGGTTTCGCCGGATATGGCACTCTCCAGTGGAAGGGAGAGGCTGTCAGAAGCTGAAAGGCGAATCCCTGCTTCCCATAAAGCCGCGCCAATGCTTGGCTGGGTGGATTCCAACCGGATGAGCTGCCCGTTTTCTTCGAGTTCCATCACGCCGGCTTTTTGGAATTGGAGGATATAGACGGGTGCGGCCGGCAAGGCCTGATGAATGGGGAAACTGACCCCATTCCACAAGACGCGGTCGGCCGGGGAAATTTCCAACCCCATTTGTGCGCCCAATAAGGCTGGAATGCGTTCGGTGCTTGTAAAGGTGACCGCCCCGCCCAACGCCGGGCTAATCAGTGTTACTGTACGGGCATGTTCGAGTGTAATAGTTGTCGTGTTCCATAAAAATGTCTCCGCGGAAGGTTGAAGTGAGTCTTGTTCCCCGACATCAATGCCTGCGGAACGCAGCGCTCCGGCTACACTTAGAGCATGAGTTCTTATTTTCCTGGTTTCCCCATCCACATAAAGCGTAATGGTTTTTCCGGTTGTGAGGAAACCCCCAAGCCCTGCTAAAAGGATGAGGAAGAAAAGAACGACGAACAACCGTTTTTTCATGATGTTCGGATTGTAACAGAATTGATGGTCTGCTGGAATGGAAAGAGAAACACCCCTATTCAGGGGTGTTGTGCCGAGACTGGGAATCGGACCCAGGACACCGCAATTTTCAGTTAGAGTAGAGCTTTAGCCGGAAAAACACTGTATATGGCGGTTGATATGTTTTTCTATCGTACAGGTATGGGTTTGTAATGTACGGTTTTTTGATAGTTACGTGGACTATACGTTTTCTGATGCTCAGTATTTGAGGCTATTCGGGTTTCAATCCACGCCCCCCGCGAGGGGAGCGACAGAGGGATCAATATATAATTCCCCACCCATATTAAAAACATAGCCGCCTACATTTCCAGAAATTCTGGCTATTCCACCGGTTTTCACAATAATTATGCCGTTACATTTTCCATCAAATGCTAGGTTGCCTCCCGCCAAAACATATATATTTCCATGAATTGTTCCAGTTAATAGAATATCTTCATTTGCATATAAATCCCCAACTGATTCAGTATTAATAATTTTCACTTGATGTCTCAATTAATATTAACTAGAATTCCTGTTCCACTTACCCTTTAAAAGACTTCGAGCCGGGCGTATACTCCGGCTCTTTTTTTGTACCTGCCTTCTCCCGCTCCAGTTTCAGGCGGGCGACCTGGATGATCTCCTCCAGGCAGTGATACTGAGCTGCGGAAATTATTTGAAGCTGCTGGTGTCAGGTCAATCCAGTTTGATGACATGATCTATAAACGTGCCGGGCTGAAACCGTTGCCATTAAATTTGTCACCGGCGATGGCTCAAGTCTTGGCGGCTGGGTTGCGAAAGACTCAGGGTGTTGTACGTAATTTGACCATGACTACGGCGATAGCAGCGCAGAATGCGTTTATAGATGCTGCTGATCTGGCTTATCTTCAGGTTTCATCTGGAGCATTTGATTATATTTCTGCAATCCGAAATGCAGTCAAAGACGTGGCAAGTAAGGGATTGCCGGTAATAAACTACGCCAGTGGGCGTAAAGACCAACTTGATGTAGCTGTTAGAAGAACTGTGTTAACTGGCGTGTCTCAAACTGCTGGAAATCTACAACTGGCCAGAGCCCAGGAGATGGGACAAGACTTGGTTGAAGTATCTGCACATATTGGTGCCCGGAACATTGGTGAAGGACCCTGAAATCATGAGAGCTGGCAGGGGAAGATTTACAGCATTTCAGGAGCTTCTACTGAGTATCCGAACTTTGTTGAGGTGACTGGTTATGGTACGGTAATTGGGTTGCATGGAGTAAATTGTCGCCACAGCTTTCACCCATTCTATAAAGGTATTTCCGAGGCAGCTTACACCCAGGCTGAACTTGATAGCTATGCTGATAAAACCGTTATTTATAACGGCAAAGAAATGTCAGTTTATGAAGCTACTCAGTATCAGCGGGGGGTTGAGCGGAAAATCCGGCACTGGAAGCGGCAGGCGGGGGCGTTGGAAGCTGCCGGGCAGGATAACACGTTCGAACGTCTGAAAATGGGCGAATGGCAAGCAGAGATGCGAAAGTTTGTAAAAGAGACGGGATTGATCCGGCAACGGGAACGGGAACAGGTACCCGCTTTTGTATCTTCTGAGAGCGTGGATCGTGATTTGCGGTTGGCGCAGGAAGGGAAGTTGTTTGATCTTCAATCGTTGGAAAAAGAAGTTGTGTACAATAAACCAATGAATTTGTCGTCTCGTTATAATGATGATCGGCTAAAAGCCCAGAACATTACCTTTGAAAAAGGTGAAAAGGGTCACGTTTGGTGGGAACATCCGAATGACCGAGAATGGTTGAGCAAGAATCAAGATTTGGTATTGAAAGCAATTGTTGAACCTTTGTATGTTGATATGATACCCAGAAAGGGTAAACGAAGGGAATTCAATATTGCTCACATCGTTTATATAGGCGAGAAGGATTTTCCTTACCTAAATGTGGTTATTAATTTTCGGACTGGTAAAGCAAAAATCCAGACGATGTATAGAGCAGGTGGTGGATTTGTGTTCAAGAATGGTTTGCTACAATCTAGATGGAAAAAAGCAACATAAAAGCTGGCCTCGACTCGGTTTGGCCGAAATCTCACCAGCTCGGGTCCCGTACGGCATTGCGCGACTTGCCATCTCACGTATCCTTCTTTCGAAGGCAGTGTGGGAAGCGACTTCCCACCTCAGAACCTAAAAATATTATACAACTTTTTTGAAAAATATGCTATACTGTTATTAACAACCGAATAGCTTGACCGGCATGAACCGGTAACTTTCGGGAAACAAGCCCCGCATATTCTTCCAGATTGGGAGGGATTGCGGGGTTTTCTCGTTTAACCCACGATACGGGAAAAAGCCATGCGGACCCGACCGCGTAAAAAAGGGTAGCACACTGGATAGGAGAACAGGAATTATGAAGCGGGAAGACTTAGAAAAGATCGAAGGGCTGAGCAAGGAAGCAATTGACAAGATCATGGCTCTGCACGGCCAGGATATTGAAGGTCACAAGACTAAGCTGGGCGCTCTGCAAACCGAGTTAGACGGCGTGAAAACGCAGTTGGTTGAAGCTGGCAAGCAGATCGAAAGCTTCAAGAGCATGGACATCGAAGGCGTGAAAAAATCCGCTGATGAGTGGAAAACCAAAGCCGAAGAAGCCGAGAGAAACGCGCAAACGGAATTGGCAAAGCTGAAATTCGATCATGCGCTTGATGGCGCATTGACCGGTGCGAAGGCTAAAAATGCCAAAGCCGTGCGCGCGCTCCTCGATACTGAGCTGTTGAAGTTCAACGATGCAGATGGCTCAATTATCGGCCTGGAAGACCAGCTCAAGAAAATCAAAGAATCCAATGACTTCCTGTTCGAGGGCGAAAAATCTGACCCCAAAATTGTAACGGGCGGGATAGTGCCTATTCTGGAAGGAAGGTTGCGATGGTACTGATGGAACATGACGGTATCACGGTTGAGGCAATCAGCGAGCTTGAAGTTGCGGAGTATAAACGGTTGGGTTTCCAAGTGGTGGAACCACTCAAAGAGCCAAAAGCCGATAATGCAACGCTGATAAACCTCAACAGTGTATGGTTTTCGCCCTGATGCCCGCAGATACTGGGTATAAGCGGATAGGGCTGCTAAAATAGTTGCATGGTTTACGGTCATAAAATAAAACCTCCATGCCGCTATATACAGGGTTTTGGAGGTTATTAGGGCATTACTACCCATGCTTGGTGGTGTTGTGCCGAGACTGGGAATCGGACCCAGGACACCGCAATTTTCAGTCGCGTGCTCTACCAACTGAGCTATCTCGGCAGTAGTTAGATTCTAACCGCAGAAAGTGATGATGTCAAGAAAAATGTGAGGATAGGACTGGAGGGCGATCTGTCTTCCACCCCAAAAAAGGGGGTAACTCAGAGCAGAAACTTGGATTCCATAGTTTATTAGGATGAATGTCTGGAAAAACAGGAGTAAAGTAGGATATTGCCTGTGACTCAAAAAAGGTACAATAGCCTTATCCATTGTTGTACAACCAGACTGTTCAGAAAGGAGATAGCATGGCTGAAGAAAAAGATGGGTGCGTTAAACCTTCTAAAGGACCGATTGTAGTAGCAGAGCGGCAATCTAACGGGGGGCAACCAACAGTACAAAAGGAGGAAGTAAAAATGCTTGCACGTGTTGGTAAACCGGCACCAGATTTTGAACTGAGCGCCTATATAAATGGTGGTTTTAATAACATCAGGCTTTCTGATTATAAAGGCAAGTGGATTGTCATTTGCTTTTATCCAGGTGATTTCACCTTTGTCTGACCGACCGAATTGTCGGCAGTTGCCGTCAAACATGAAGAATTAAAAGCCCTGGGTGTGGAGATTCTAGCAATCAGCACCGACAGCCGCTTTACGCATAAAATCTGGCAGGAAGAAGAGCTTTCGAAAATGGTTCCCGGTGGGGTTCCCTTCCCGATGCTTTCGGATGGGGGTGGGCGAGTGGGAACGATCTACGGTGTGTATGATGAGGACGCCGGAGTTGATATCCGCGGCCGTTTCATCATTGACCCCGATTTTGTACTTCGCGCGATGGAAGTTTTGACTCCTGAAGTCGGACGGAATGTCTCCGAGCTGATCCGCCAGGTGAAAGCCTTCCAGCATGTTGTAAAAACTGGCGAAGTAACCCCCTCTGGCTGGGTCCCAGGCAAGCCTACGCTTAAACCCGGCCCCGCACTGGTTGGGAAAGTTTGGGAGCAGTGGAAACCGGAAACGGCTTTTGATTGATCTGGCCGGGAAATCCGTTTCCTTGACATTTTTTTTGAATTGTGCCATACTACCATCAGCCGAGAGGCGATAAGGATTGCCATTTTTATGGACAGGAGGTGATGTCGACGATGGATAGTAGTTATCAACATCAGGCTGCGGCACCCCTCCTGAACGTTTGGTAAGGGTACCGCAGCCCAAAAACTGAGAGCCACTGAGAGGTGGCTCTCGACTTTTTAACTACTCACTCATCACCAAAAGAAATGCCGATCGCCCTGGCGGTGCGAACTTCGTCTCCGTTCACATCTACCCGCCGAGGGACAGCCAGCGCCTCTTCCAGTGAGATATCCACGATGCGAGTGCCCTGTAAGGCAACCATGCGGCCAAAACCACCAGAATTTGCCAGATGCACAGCTGCTGATCCAAAACGAGTAGCTAATGAGCGATCGAAAGCGGTGGGGCTGCCACCGCGCTGCAAGTGCCCCAAGACGGTGACACGGGTTTCGAGGCCGGCATCTTCAGTTAAACGTTTTGCAACCAGACCACCTATGCCGCCTAGGCGTGGTATGTACACCGCATCCCCGGCAGTGGCATAGACCTGTTCCTGCCCGGCAGGGGATGCGCCTTCTGCCACAGAGAGGATGCTAAAGTAAGTGCCGCGCGCAATACGCCGTCTGATTTTCTTGATGATAGCTTCGATGCGGAAAGGAATTTCCGGGATCAAGATAACATCTGCTCCGCCAGCCAAGCCGGCATGCAGCGCGATAAAACCAGCATCCCGCCCCATTAATTCCAGTATCATGACGCGATGGTGTGCCTCGGCGGTCGTGTGCAGGCGATCTATGGCATCCATTGCCGCATTGAGAGCCGTGTCGTACCCGAAAGTGAAATCTGTGCCGCCAATATCGTTGTCAATGGTTTTGGGCACTCCAATAACGGGAACACCTAGTTTATAGAGATCGTGCGCAATTCGCAGGGTGCCATCTCCACCGACGACGATCAGGGCATCCAACCCAAGCGTCTGAATGTTCTCAATGATCTGCCGGGAGGTGTCTTCAATTGTTTCCACGCCATCCTTGATCACCTTCCGCGCGAAGGGGTTGCCACGGTTGGCGGTTCCCAAGATCGTGCCGCCACGCGGTAAAATGCCGCGCACAGTGTCCAGGCTCAGTTGAAAGATGCCCCCGTGATCCAGAAATCCATCAAACCCATTGCGAATGCCAAGAATTTCACAACCGAACTCTTGAATAGCCGTTTTTACAGCAGCCCGGATGACAGCATTTAACCCGGGAGCGTCACCACCGCCGGTTAAAATTGCAAGATTTTTCATTGTACCTCTTCGATTTGCGCGCACGTTTAGGCTGAGCAACTCGCATTTAAGATAAGACGATTATACAACAGCATGCCCAAATCGTTGTTTTTGAAAAGAGGTGCGATTCAGTGCTTTGGGTTGGCTGAAGAAAATTCCTGATCCGGCAAGGGTTGCTATTTCTGATATAATAAGACTATATTAGTCATATTATGGGTATCGAATCGAGGAAGAAGTGACAACAGATCGTTTTGGACGAAATATCCATTATTTGCGTATCAGCCTGACTGACCATTGCAATTTGCGCTGTCTCTACTGTATGCCGGAAGATATGACTTTCCGCCCGAAGGCTGAACTGATGCAAGATGATGAGCTGTTCTATCTCGTGCGGCTTTTTGCCGAATTGGGCTTTGACAAAATTCGATTGACAGGTGGGGAGCCCACTGTGAGGGCGAATGTTGTGAATATTGTTCGCACAATTGCTGAGACCCCGGGAATTAAGAAATTGACAATGACCACTAATGGCGTTTTATTGAGCAAACTGGCGGCGCCCTTAAAAGAGGCAGGATTGCAGCGGGTCAATATCAGCCTGGATACTCTGGATGCAGCCCGGTTTAAGAAACTCACCCGCTGGGGATCGTTTGAGCAGGTATGGGCTGGGATTGAAGCAGCGGAACAGGCGGGTTTGACCCCTGTCAAGATCAATGCAGTGGTGGTGCGCGGCTATAACGAGGGTGATGTGGCCGACTTGGCTCGCCTGACAGTGGAGCACGATTGGCAGGTACGGTTTATCGAGATGATGCCTTTTGGCGGCACAACCGATTTGCAAAAAACCAATGTAGTGACAACTGCTGAAATTATTACACGGATTGAGAATGTAACCGGCGTGTTAGAACAGCCTAACGGCGCGGTGATGGACGGCGAAGCGAGGATTTACAAGATACCGGGAGCAAGGGGAGAAATTGGTTTTATCTCCTCTGTCACCTTGCCTTTTTGTGCGGGGTGCACGCGTGCCCGCTTGACGGCTGATGGCAAATTGCGCCTGTGCCTGTTGCGGGAAAAAGAGGTTGATATCCTCACACCGCTGCGGGCCGGCGCCAGCCGGGAGGAGCTGCGCGAAATGATTGTGGATGGCATTTGGAACAAGCCGTGGGGGCATGGTTTGGCGAAGGGTGAAATTGCCACCAATCGGGTGATGAGCGAAATTGGAGGATAAACGCACAATACGCGGCTAAACGGAACCAGTTTTTGGTTCCGGGGTAGTTTCTTCCAGCACCCATCGCAAATACTCGGGCAGCCCGTCTTTTACCGGCAGGGCGATAATTTCTGGAAGCTCGTAAGGGTGGTGTTTTTTCACAAAGCTGCATAGTTTCTTAAAACTTCTTACTCTGGCTTTGCAGACCATCAAAGCTTCCTGTTCATTCTGGATTTCACCTTCCCAACGGTACATTGACCGGATGGTTGGCAAAATATTGGCACAAGCGATCAGCCTCTCTTCCAGCAGGTGTTTGGCTATCTGAGTGCAGACCTCCTGCGAGGGGGCTGTAATCCAAATAACAAGAACTTCATCCATACCATTCCTCCAATCTTGCAGGCATTAATCCCTCCCTGATTATTCAGCTCAGTATATTAGATTTCAGCTTTTACACTTCTTAACATTATATCTGACCCGCAAATCGCCGGAAAATGAGGTTGTATTCTGTGTATGATCTTTAGACGCACTTCATTTTGCGCCACTTGTTATTGGTGCTAAAATCGGATGAGAATGTTTGTCCCAGGTCGTAGAACACTGGGGAACTTGTTTGATAGGATGGAGGTAAGAGATGGCTTCTGGTACGGATACTGTTGATGCCCTGGCTTATGCCCGAAAAAACCAAACTATTTTCCTCGAGCGCCTGTTTGAATTACTGCGTATTCCCAGTATCAGCACACTGGCTGAGAATGTGGCTGATATTGATCGTGCGGCGGATTGGTTGGTGAGCTATTTGACAGAAACAGGGCTTTCGAATGCTCAAAAATACCAAACAGCGGGCCACCCCCTGGTGTATGCGGAATGGCTGGAAGCCGGCTCTTCCGCTCCCGTCTTGCTGATTTATGGACATTACGATGTCCAACCGGTGGACCCTCTTGACCTCTGGCACACGCCTCCTTTCGAACCGGTTGTGAAGGGTGACCATCTCTACTGTCGGGGTGCTTCGGATGACAAGGGGCAAATGATGGCGCTGCTGTTTGCGCTTGAGTCTTACCTCAAGGCATCGGGCCGCTTGCCGTTGAATGTAAAAGTATTGCTGGAAGGCGAGGAAGAAATTCTAAGCCCGAACATGGATGCCTTCCTTGCCGCCCACCGCGAACAGTTGGCTTGCGATGCAATTGTAATTTGCGATGACTCTATATTTGACGCAAATACTCCCGTGATTACATACGGGTTACGCGGCAATTGTTATATGGAAATAGAAGTCTCTGGCCCCAGCCAGGATCTGCACTCCGGCTCCTTTGGCGGCGCTGTAGATAACCCCCTCAATGTGTTGGTGCGGATGCTGGCGGCATTACAGGATAGCAATACTCACAGGGTGCTTATCCCGGGATTTTATGAGCACGTTCGAGAGATTGATGAAGCTGAACGTGCTTTGCTGACAGCCTACCCTGGCGGCGAGGAACAAACACAACTTTTGACCGGGGTGCCTGCCCTGGCTGGCGAAAGCGGGTACAGTGCGATTGAACGTACCAGTGTACGCCCGACGTTGGATATCCACGGCATACCGGGTGGATTTACTGCAAAGGGCAAGAAGACAGTCATTCCGGCACATGTTGGCGCAAAAATCAGCATGCGCTTGGTGCCCGACCAGGACCCGGATGAGATACAGTCTTTGTTCGAAAAATACCTGCGTTCAATAGCGCCGCCGACGGTTCATTTGGAATTTAGATGCCTTGGAAAAGCCTTGCCTGCGGTGGTTGATTATCGCCACCCGGCGGTACAGGCGGCTGCCGAAGCCTACCAACGCGGTTTTGGAGCTTTTCCGGTCTACACGCGTACCGGAGGGTCTATTGCTGTTGTGGCGGAGATGATCCATTGGCTGGGCGCGCCGGTGGTTATGGCGGGGCTGGGCTTACCGGATGACCAGATACATGCCCCTAACGAACGTTTCTATCTGCCCAATTTTTACCGGGGGATTGAAACGATGATCCATTACTATGATATATTGGCAGCTGGCCGCATGCCATAATTTTCGACATACGTTTGCATAAGAATGCTTACGGAATGAGAAGTAAATTGAAACGGGAGGCGTGAGGCAAGCTCTATGGATGCCCTGGTGTGCACACAGTGCACAAAGACTTATTCACTTAATGATCCGATATGGAAATGTTCTTCCTGTGGAGGGGTGCTCGATCTTGAATTTAGGCCCACCTTTGACCGGAATAAAATCAGCTCCCGCCCACTTACGCTATGGCGCTACCGGGAAGCGCTTCCGCTTTTCTCGGACGAGAATATTCTCTCGCTGGGAGAGGGGTGTACACTGCTGTCGCCGGTTGATTTTGCAGGCACGCGGGTGTGGGTGAAGCAGGATCAGCTCTGCCCGAGTGGGTCCTATAAAGACCGGGGAGCGGCGATTCTGATCAGCAAAGTAAAAGAGCTGGGAATTAAAAAAGTGGTCGAAGACTCTTCCGGCAATGCCGGGTGTGCCATTGCAGCTTATTGCACGCGCGGCGGCATCCGGTGCGAAATCTTTGTCCCTGCTTCCACTTCTCCCGGCAAACTGGCGCAGATTCAACACTATGGGGCGCACCTGCACTTGATTCCGGGGTCGCGGGAAGATACGGCTGCCGCAGTTCTTAAGGCAGCAGAGACAGACTACTACGCCAGCCACGCATGGAATCCGTTTTTCTTCCACGGTACGAAAACCTTTGCATACGAGACATGGGAACAGTTGGGCTGGCAGGCGCCGGATACGCTGATTCTGCCCGCAGGGCACGGAACGTTGTTGCTTGGTGCAGCCCTGGGTTTTCAAGAACTGGCGGCGGCGGGGCTTGCAGAGAAAATCCCCAAGATTATCGCAGTACAGGCGGCCAACTGCGCTCCACTGGCTGCGGCATTTGAACAGGAGCTGGCCTGCGTCCCGGCTATTGAAAAAGAGGATACACTCGCAGAAGGGATCGCGATTGCCGAGCCGCTGCGGGGAATGCAGATCCTCCGAGCGGTGAAAGATAGTGGCGGCAAGTTTATAACAGTGCACGAAGAAGAGATCGCAAGTGCGCTGCGGGGAGTGTGCCGCCAGGGGTTTTACATTGAACCGACCGCAGCGGCTGTCGTAGCGGGAATATGGAAGTATGTTCAGACAGCGCCTTCGGAGGTAATCGTTTCAATTTTTACCGGGCACGGCCTCAAATCTACAGAAAAGATGCTCAAATTGCTTTCCAGCCAGCCGGAGACGGCTGCATAAAATTAAAAAAAGCTATCCGGCAGTACCGGCAGAAAGCCGCCCGTGGATTGAAGGCAGCCCCCGCAACTTTTTTCTTGGGCGGATAGCCTTTTTCCTGTTTGATAAACTGCCGGGGTGGCTCATGGTCTGACGCTATAGCTTCCCTGCGCCACCCATTTATAAGTTGTCAATTCCTCCAATGCCATAGGGCCGCGCGCATGCAGGCGCTGTGTGGAAACAGCCACCTCCGCGCCCAACCCGAACTGGCCGCCATCCGTATAGCGGGTGCTGGCGTTGACATAGACTGCCGCCGAATCGACTTGGGCGATAAACGCTTTGGCATGTTCGGTGTTCTCAGTCAGGATGCCGTCGGAATGACCTGTGCTGTGGGCTGCAATATGGGCAAGTGCTTCTTCCAGGCCGCCCACGACTTTAATTCCCAATACAAGGGATAACCATTCAATGTCAAAATCTTCGGGGCCGGCTGGTTGAACGAGCGGTGTTGAGAATTTTTGCAAATAAGCCTGGGCGTTTTCGTGCGCCCGGAAAGTGACGCCATCTTTCTCTAATAACTCAACCAGAGGGGGCAGGAAGCTGGCTGCAATACTGCGGTGCACCAGCACGGTATCCAGTGCGTTGCAGACGGTTGGGCGCTGCACTTTGGCATTTTGAATAACTTTGAGCGAGTCGCCTTGACTTGCACTTTCGTCCACGTATAAGTGACAGATGCCGATGCCTCCGATGATCACGGGGATGGTGCTGTTTTCGCGGCAGAACTCGTGCAGCTTGTTGCTGCCGCGCGGGATAAGCATCCCAATCGTATCGTGCATTTTTAACAGTTCGTTCATCAGGGCGCGGTCGGGATTATCAATGAACTGTACGGCTTCGACAGGCAGGCCCGATTGCCGCATGGCGGCATGAATAGTGGCGACAAGAGCCTGGTTGGTGGCAATAGTTTCGCTTCCGCCCCGTAAAATAATTGCGTTGCCGGTCTTGAGCGCCAGAGCGGCAACCTCAATAGTGACGTTTGGGCGCGATTCGTAGATTACAGCCAGTACGCCGATCGGAACGCGCTGTTTGTAGAGATGCAACCCGTTTGGAAGATCTTTCTCGTCAAATATTTTTCCGACCGGATCGGGAAGATCAGCGATATCTCGTAGTGAGGCGGCAATTCCTTGCAGCCGCGACTCGTTGAGCATCAGACGGTCAATCAAGGCGGGTGAAAGCCCGGCTTTTTCTGCACGCTGCACGTCTCCCTGATTGGCGCTGAGAATCTCCTGGCGTTCTTGCCAGATTAGATCGGCCAACACCAGCAGACAGGCATTCTTCTGGCTGCTGGCAGCCAGCGCGAGCTGATGAGAAGCCTTTTTTGCTTGATTACACATCGTTTTGATCATGGTATTCTCCTTCAAACCATTAAGTCAGCATCATCATATTGTTATGATGCACTACTTCATCGCCATAAGTGTAGCCCAGAAGCGGCTCGATTTGATCCGAACGCTGCCCATAGATTAATTGGAGGTCAGGCGCACTGTAATTGGTCATTCCGAAGGCGATCACTTTTCCCTTTAGCGATTTAATTTGCACAATATCACCGCGCTCGAAATTTCCGATCACCTCTTTAACACCAACAGGCAACAAACTTCCGCCGCGCCGCAACGCCTGCAGCGCGCCTTGGTCTACGTGAAGCACGCCGCTGGAAGCCTGAGCATTGGCGAGCATATACCGCTTGCGGCTTTCCAGTGTTGAAATGACGGGTAAGAAGCGGGTGCCAACAGGAATCCCCGCAACGATCTGGGGCAGTAAATCAGGCCGGGCGCCATTGGTGATCACCACTGTTGCGCCAGAGCGCCGCGCCAAGTCTGCGGCTTGCAGCTTGGTGACCATGCCGCCTACGCCCAAGCCGGAATTACTCCCGCTTGCAGCTTTAAACAGCTCTTCGGGAATCTCCGCGGTGGAAATTTCTTCCACCAGGCGTGCATTTTTATCGGTTTTTGGGTCACCTGTAAAAAGACCATCTTGATCGGTTAACATGATCAGCAGATCAGCTTCTATGAGGTTGGCAACCAGCGCTGAAAGCGTATCGTTATCGCCAAAGCGGATTTCATCCGTGGCGATGGTGTCGTTTTCGTTGATGATCGGGATGACGGAATACGCTAACAGAGCTTCCAGTGTATTACGGGCGTTCAGGTAACGCCGCCGGCTGAGCAAGTCTTCGCGGGTTAACAGTATCTGGCTGACCGTGATGTCATACATTTGGAAGAGCTTGTTGTAAACTTCCATTAAGCGAGACTGTCCAACGGACGCCAGCATTTGTTTGGCAGGAATGTGTTTTTCAAACGCCGGGTGATTGAGCGCCTCACGCCCCGCCGCGATTGCACCGGAGGAGATCAAGATGATGTCATATCCCTGGCCGTGAAGACGTGCGGTCTCTTTGACCAGCTCAATCAAATGGGGCAGGGAGATATTTTTGGAACCGGCTGTTAGCGTGGAAGTTCCAAGTTTGAGGATAACGCGCTTATTTTTCATGACCTTCCAAGAATTGACTAGGGTTGGCGAACCTTATTCTAATATAAAATTCCCCTTCTGTCCGAAAGCGAAAAGTAAATGGTGGATGAGTTCCTGGAAATCCCGCAAATATAAATTGAAACTGGACAACCCTATATTGCCTGTCCTTTGAACTGGCTCAAGTAAAGGTTATGGTAAAACCCGTGCCGGTCGAGCAACTGCTGGTGTGTGCCCTGTTCTACGATTTCTCCATTATTAATTACCACCACATTGTCAGCATCACGAATGGTACTTAGGCGGTGGGCAATGACGAAAGATGTGCGCCCTTCTGTCAGTCGCAGCAGCGCCTTCTGAATGCGCGCTTCAGTACGTGTGTCTACACTGGAAGTGGCTTCGTCCAGAATAAGAATTGCCGGGTCTGCAAGGATGGCACGCGCGATGGCGAGCATTTGACGCTGGCCCTGGCTTAGGTTGCTGGCGCGTTCGGTCAGCACTGTATGATAGCCTTGCGGTAACTGGCGGATGTAATGGTCGGCGTCGGCCAACTCGGCGGCATGCATTACTTCTTCATCGGTCGCCTCCAGTCGTCCGTATCGAATATTTTCCATGACGGTATCGGCGAACAGGAAAGTATCTTGCAGAACAACACCCAGCTTGCGGCGCAGGTCGGCTTTACGCACTTCGCGGATATTATGCCCGTCAATGGTGATTTGTCCGCTCTGTATTTCATAGAAACGCCCGAGCAGGTTGACAATGGTAGTTTTTCCCGCTCCGGTCGGACCGACCAAGGCGATAGTCTGGCCGGCTTTTGCCTCCAAGGTCATGTTTTTAATCACCGGAACATTGGGCAGGTAGCCGAAGTCCACATTGTCAAAGCGGACGTCTCCTCGGATCTTGTCGAATGGCATCGCTTGTGGATTATCTACGATCTCGGTCTGGGTATCAATGATCTCGAAGACCCGTTCTGCCCCTGCCAGCGCTGCCTGGATGGAGTTGTAGATGTTGGCGATCTGGCGCAATGGGTTGATGAAGTTCTGTCCATAACTGATAAAGGTGGCAATAATACCCACACTAACCAAACCCTGCAGGGCCAGGTATCCGCCCAGTCCTGCCAGTACGATGACAAAGAAATTACCCAACACATTGGTTATTGGCATAAGCAGCAAGGCGTAGGAGTTGGCGAAGACCCCGGCCTTGTAAACTTCTTGATTGTGCTTGCGGAAAGTTTCCAGCGCCGATTCGTTGCGCCGGAAAGCCAGCACCACTTTTCCGCCGCTAAGCGATTCTTCTATGGTGCTATTAAGCTGTCCTAAGCACTTTTGCAGCTCGCGGAATCCTTTTCGGGTGTATCTGGCGACAAATTCGGTGAACCAAAACATAATGGGGATAACGATAAGGGTGGCAAGCGCCAGCCAGATATCCAGTACAAACATGGTTACCAAGATACCGCCCATTGACAAGACACTGGCAATGAGCGCGGTAACATTCTGTGAGACGGCCTGGTTGACGGCGTCAATATCGTTTGTCAGGCGACTCATTAACTCGCCGGGTGAATTGCGGTCGAAAAAAGCTGAGGAGAGGGTTTGGACATGCTCAAATAGATCACTGCGTAATTTCTTGAGCGCCCGCTGCGAGACAGTTGCCATCATCCAGTTTGAGATGACCTGAAACACATTGTTGAATACGTAAACGGCCAACATGAAGAGAGAGATGCGTGCCAGCCCAGCCGGGTCCTTCCCATCAATGAACTTGTCTATTGCCACACCCATGAGGTATGGGCCGGCTAATCCGAACAGGATATAAAGCAGTACAAAGAACAGCACCAGAGTCAGCACCCACTTAAACGGTTTGAGATACAACAAGAGGCGGAGCAGCGCCTGGCGTGCATCGCCGGCTTTTTCAATCCGGCTCATTGCAGCTGGCCGGCGCGGCATAAAGCTGGCGCGGACTTCACTGCGGGAACGTTCTTCTGATGACATCTTCAGCAACTCCGATGAATCTTGTTTGTGTGGGTACAGATTGAAGATAAGGACGAGATATTAATCCTCATGGAATCCGTCTCCTAATTGGGAGTCGTAAATTTCGCGATATATTTTGCTTGATTCCATTAGTTCAGCATGTGTACCTTGAGCGACGATGCGGCCTTGGTCAATAACAGCGATTTTGTCGGCATTCAACACAGTGCTAATGCGTTGAGCCACCACAAAAGTCGTACTTGTGTATTCCAACTCTTGCAAAGCAGACTGAAACCTGGTCTCCGTTTCAACATCAACCGAGCTGGTCGAATCATCTAAAATGAGAATTTTCGGTTTCATCAACAGGGCGCGGGCGATAGCGATGCGCTGCTTTTGCCCACCTGAAAGGTTAACGCCGCGCTCTTCGATATGCGTGTCGTATCCATTCTCTAATTGCAGGATAAAATCGTGGGCCTGGGCAGTCTTTGCCGCTGCGATCACTTCTTCCTCGCTTGCATCCGGGCGCCCATACCGAATATTGTCCCGCGCTGTGCCTGAGAACAAGACAGTCTCTTGAGGAACGACCCCGATTTGGGCGCGCAGCGAATTTTGTTGAATCTGGCGTAGATCAAGCCCGTCCAGCGTCACACGACCGCTGGCCACTTCGTAGAAACGCGGGATCAAATTCACTAAACTTGTCTTGCCGGAGCCGGTCGCGCCTAAGAGAGCAACCATCTGGCCAGGTGTGGCGGTCAGAGTCACATCGTCCAGGACGGCCGCATCGGTGCTGCCATTGTAAAAGAATGAAACATTCTCAAACGCAACCCGACCCAAGATATGGGGCGAGAGTGGCTGCGCGTTCGGGGCATCCTGAACCTCAGGGATGATATCCAGTATCTCGTTGACACGCTGAGCCGAAGCGAAACCGTTTGCCCAAGTGTTGGAGAGAAGGGTCATCATGGTTAACGGACCCATCGTGGTAAGCAGGTAATTGGTGAAGGCTACAATCTGCCCCACTGACAGGCTACCCTGGATGGATTGTAAACCGCCCGACCAGATGACAATGACCATGCCAATGTTGACAAAGATGGATAAAATCGGTGTCATCGCTGACATGAACTGCATCACCTGGATTGTACGACCGGTGAAGTCTTCGTTGGCGACATCGAAGCGCTGGTTTTCAAAGTCAGCACGCACAAAAGCCTTCACCAAGCGTGCTCCGGCGATATTCTCTTGTAAGACGGTATTCAAGCGATCCAACTTCTGCTGCACGGAGCGAAAAAGCGGCTCCATACGAAGGATGAAAAAGACGATAATCACTGAGGTGATAAGGATGAGAGGGGAAAGTGAAAATGCCAGCCGGCTGTCGGTTTTGAACATCATGATAATACTGCCAATCATCATCAGTGGAGAGCGTGTTCCAATGCGCAGCGAGACCTGCACCAGACGCTGGACAGCAGTTGTGTCGCTGGATAGGCGGACCATTAGCTTCCCGGTTGTAAATTTGTCATAATTGCCATAGGAGAATTTTTGAATCTGAAGGAATAAAGCTTCGCGCAAATCGCGTGCTACACTTTCCCCTACCTGTACCGACAGGATACTGTTGCCCACCGCGACCAGTGCGCTGGAGAGGGAAATCGCAAGCATGATGATTGAGGACTGAAGAACAACGGGCATACTTTTCGCAGTGATACCCTGGTCAATGATGCGTTGAACCAGGCGCGGAATAGAGAGATCAAGAAATACAAGCAGGGTTAGTAATATCAGCGCGATGAGTGAGCGCCTCCAATAGGGTTTGACATAGCGGATAAGTTTTAGCATGTGTTTCATAATCGCAATAAGTTCTTTCTGTTGGGATGGTTGCTGCCGATGTCACTTATCACAGAATGCTTTTTTGAGAAGCCCCAGACCAGCCATAATAGATTCCAGGTCTGTCAATTCGAGGGTGGAGAGTTTCGCCTGCATCCACTGGCGGGTTTGGCTGAAAACTGTGTCCAGTAGGGCGGTACCCTCTTTGGTTAGTTCCAACCGGAAATATCGCCGGTCATTCACATTCTGGGTGCGGCTGACCATGCCCTTGCTGACCAGCGCATCTACTGCCTGACTGATTGCCGGGCGGCTAATATGGCCGATGTCCGCCAGTTCACTGACAGAGTGTGCGCCTCTTCGTATATGGCGCAGGATATGGAATTGCTCCACCGTGATATTAAACTGCTGTGTGGCTTCCGAGCGGACGTTCGACCGTACAATGTTCCAAACCGGTGGGACGGTTTCCCAAAAGCGGTCAATGGTTTGCTGAAGGAAATCGGACGAAGGATACATCAGTTTACCTTTATAAAATAATTGAGCCCTCCGATAGTTAAGGGTTGAAACTATTATAGGTAAGAATTGGGCGCTGTCAATAGTGACAGCCCAAATGAATATCAATCAATAATTTTTTAGCAGCCTGGGAGCTGGTTTGATTAATGAAAACCTGCTATTGCAGGCGGATTCTTGTGTGCCTTAGTGTATTCTTTGCGCCTTCAAAACGTAAGGGAGACATGCGTTATATGCGGATACTGCCAGGGTGAGGGGGTATTTCTCTGTAATTTTAGAAGGTTTGCCGCAGCGGCTTGTGTGGAATACCTTGAGAGCAGCCAGGCTGACAGCAAAAAATATCGCGACGGAAGTGTTCATCTAAATGAATTGCTCCTAAAGCATGTTGAATGCCATCTGGGTTTCCCTGTAGGCGCCAACGATGACCAGTAAGACGCCAATCACCAGACAAAGTGTCTCTGGCGTGGATAGCCTGACATCGCGCAGATTCATCACTTTCGTTGTCGGCTTCCATTGCCACAAACTATCATATTGATAGATGCCATACCTTACCGTGGAAGCAATGATGAAAAGATACCCCAGCATTTCGAAAGCTTCAATACTTAAGCCAAGCGCCATTCCATCACGAAGGTTGTATTGCGCCAGGTCAGAGGCGATGAACGAATTCGTCCCAAGGACTAGACCGCTGAAGACTGCCATGATGATCGGATATAGGTATCCGAGGGAAATGCCTTTGACCTGAAAAATATTCATTGCAAGACTGGCTGCAAGGATGCCTCCCAGATTGAAGAGCAATGTCAGCCCAAACTGCCCCCAGAATGTGTGCGCTTCCGCGGCTATCTGACCTCCACCCGTTGCCGGACTTCCGCGCAGAAAGCCTTCCGGCAGCCAGTGATATCCGATCAAAAATGCCGCGTTGGATAACAAGGTGTACAGCCCATAAATCCAGAGAATGCGGCTGAATATGTTGCCGGGTACGTGAACTTGAGGAGTGTTCATGTATTCTCTCCTATTTTTAAATGAGAGGCGTTTGCTTTTTACGAAGTCGGGCGAGAATCAACCGATCCCACTGGAATCAGCAAGGTCACACATTTCCATCACCACTCCACCTTTGCATAATCGATTCGATACACGAGTACATCCTGGATGACCCGGAAGTCAAATGATTCGTACAAGCGCAGGGCGGTCCTGCGATGGTGATCGGTTTCCACGTAGTCTGCAGCGCACCACGGGTTTGAAGCCGGCGCAGCCCCTCCGACAAAACCACATGACCCAGGGCGAAACGGCGAAAACCAATATGGCATCCCAAGGGTTCCACCCTGCCGACCCGCGAGCCCTCATCAAACCAACAAACGCAAAACACCACCAGCGCTTCCTGATCGTTAAACCACAGTCGGGTATTTTCAGAGTCATCCAGCGCACCGGAATTGGACCGGTAAGGCAGATTGGTCACATGCAGGTTGGCTGGAAGTGTCTGGCTGGCTAGATCTTTCATCAGGCGTATATCGCTCTCACCCTGGAAAGAGCGTTGTGAAATAACGATAGACACATGTTCCTTTCAATAAGAGTCCTTGCTATAGGGTTTGTTTTGGCTGAAAACGGACTCCCCAGGGTCGCTTAACAATAACGAGGATCACCGCCCACAGGATGACTGCTATGCTGATGACCATGGGGATGAGATTCCCCCCGGCTGTGGAAGCGGTGAAGAAATCGAAAAGACCATGCCACAAGGCGACCATGAGCACGCTCCCGCCTGTGCCGTTATACAACCACGTGAAGAGCACCGCCCCGCTGAGCACGCCGATGGTGAAGGCAGGCAGGATGTTCCAGCCCATGCCGATATAAGTGACATGGTAAAAAAAGGTCGGCACGTGCCAGAGAATCCACAAGACGCCCAGCACCAGCGTGGCTGACAGGACAGGCATCTTCTTCTGCAGGCGCGGCAGGGCAAAACCGCGCCAGCCGATCTCCTCGCCGAAACCGAATGTAAACACCCAGAGTGGAAGCGCCCAGATGCCCAGGTAGGGCAGGTAGTTCACCTCTCCGAGCAGGCGCAGGTCGGGCCATTCCCCCCTGACCAGCCGCATAACCGGCAGGCACAGGGCAAAGAAGAGGATGGTCGAGAAAATAGCAAAGAAGCCATATTTCCAGTTCACCCGCCAGTGGGTGATTCGACTCCATAATTCTCGCAGCCCTTCTTTGCCGCCGATGAGAGCTGTCATGAGGAACGAGGCAAGGGCAGGTCCAAAGGAACCGAGGTAGTGGATCCAATAGGGGATATTCGCCCCCATCCAACCCTGCCGGACGAAAATGAGCGGAAGGTAGATCGCCCATGAAAAGAGAAAAGCTAGGATGAAGAAAGCAGTAAGAGGGTATCGTTTGAGAAGGTTGACCATACAAATTCCTTTCATAGATACAGCATCGCCACAGCGGCGATTGCCTGCGGAAGTCCGTGCAGCAGCGCCGGGGCAAGAACGCTGCCACTCTTCTCACGCACAAAACCGAAAACCAGCCCGCTGAACACGGTCCACACCCCCCATGGCAGTGTCACCTCGGGGGACAAGCCAAGAATCCAGCGCAGGATGCCGACGTGGGTAAACCCAAATAGCAGGGCGGTGATGAGGGCGCCCCAGCCAAATGGGACACTGAAGAAACGAAACGGCTTGCCGAAGACCTCGTTCAACCGGGATTGTATGTAGCCGCGGTAGAGCATCTCTTCGCCAAAGCCAACAAAGAAGGCATAAGTCAGGAAGAGTACCAACGCCTTGCCGGCAGTCGCGCCCGCGGGATTGCCTGTTCCAATGAGGAGGAACACCCCACCGACAACAGAGGCAGGCAGGCTGGTGTTCGGTTTACGCCGCAGCAGCCATGCCAGCACAACCAGGAGTGAGATCTGAATCGCCGCCAGAAGCAGTGCCCCACCCCATGCTTTATGATCCACCCCAAAGCGAAATGGTAAATTTGCCAGCACAACGGGAATGAAACAGGCGCCGGCAATGTCCAACTGTATCCTCAGGTATGCAATGGTCATCCCGTACTCGGCTGGTTTCCTATGCTGGACAAGGATCAGCAGCAACACCAGGAATATCATGGTGATGTAGACGAACACCGGAAACGGGAAACCAAGATTCTCCGTTTGCCAAGTTTCGAATCGCGGGAATAGTTTGTAGACGCCCAGGGTCAGGAATGGAACAACCACGAATGTAACAAGGAAAACCTCCAGGATGCCACCAATTTTTAATAGTGAAGGCTTCATTTTCCCTTCCTATTGTGATAAATTCATAACCACACGATTTTTCACAAGGATGAACTTGGGGATTACCTCCATGGGCTATTCAAAACCAAAAAGCATCACCAATTGATCAATCATCTGGAGAACGAAGCCTTCCACCTGGTCCGAGAGGAACCCTTCCAGATAGCCGTAGAGCATTAAAGCGGTCACCCCATGTAGTGTGCTCCAGGTGGCAAGCGCAATATGGGTTCCCACGGGGTCGCCAGGCATGCCGAGGATTCGAAGAGATTCGTACCTGCTGACCAGTTCCGGCGGCAAAGGGGGAAAATCGGCGGGCGGATGGATACTGCCAGCGGCGCGCGCTTTTTCGATAAGATTTTGTAAAACCAAGAAACCCTTCCGTGAGGAGGCATAGGCAGCTTCCGTCATCTGGTAACCGGGAACCGGTGATCCGAAGATGAGTGCATAGCGGGATGGGTTGAGCACAGCCCATTGGTAATATGCCAGGCATACTGCTCTGTATTGCTCGACGTGATTTGCATCAAAAGCCTCATCGCGTGCGGTTTCCAGGTGCCTCGTAAAGGAATCGAAAGCATCCTTGATCAATGCTGTGACGAGGTCGTCGCGGCTGGGGTAGTAGCGGTACAAACCTGGAGCCGTCATACCCATTTCTCGAGCGATGGCTCGCAGGGAAAGCGCAGGTACGCCTTGTTCGGCAATCTGCTTCCAGGCAGTGGATATGATCTCTTCTAAAGTTGTTTCGCGGATTCGTTCGCGTCGAGTAGTGGTCATCAAAGTCGCCTTGTATACGGTGTAAATATAGTGAACATCGTTTACATTATAATACAAGCGCAATAAAAATTCAAGAGGCCAGTTGTCATTTTCGACAAGTAGCCTCTTGAATAAAAATACGCTCTGATGGCAGAACGTATCTACATAGAAAGTACCATATGGAATATATGGACTATTTGTTTCAGTGCCCCCAAGGGAATTCGAATCCCTGTTTTGGCCTTGAGAGGGCCACGTCCTGGGCCACTAGACGATGGGGGCAGCGTGCGGGTGCAATTTTAGCATGGTTTCAAAAGCCGGTCAACAAATTGTACTCGTCCAATATAAGGGGGCCGGCCCTTTGTTCGAATAAAACGCAATTATTAATCAGCCTTTAATCTCCGCGCCCTTGTGATTCCCTCGGCGGTGGTTTATAATTCAGTAACTGAATATTGGCTTATGACAATTTCTTCCGAAACCAATCGCGATCTTACCATCCTGGAGCACCTGGAACAGAATCCGGACGCCACTCAGGCATCGCTGGCTTCCCAACTTGGCGTGGCGGTTGGTACGATTAACTGGCATCTCAAACGGCTGATTGAAAAGGGGTATATCAAAGTGCGCCGGGCAGAGCGGCGCAAACTGCGTTATATCATCACTGCCGAGGGAATGGCGTTGCGTGCCCGCCTGACAATTGATTACATTCAGAGTTCCTTTCACCTGTACCGGTTGGTGAGGGAACGTGCCCTGGCTGCCTTAAATCTCATGATCGCGGCCGGACACCAGCGCGTCCGGATCGGTGGAGACGGAGATGTTGCTGAGGTCTGCCGGCTAACTTGCCTGGAGCGCGGCGTTGAGATCGCCGATGATGCTTCCGTGCCCGAGCTAAAAATTCGCGGATTAAAAATATTTGCACTTCTGGATGGCAACGAGTTGAAGCCGTCTGAAATTATGCGTGGAGCGGAAAGGGAACCATGAGCGGAGAAACATTTTGGCAATCTCGCCGGTTTTGTGTCACCGGCGGAGCTGGTTTTTTGGGCAATTTTGTCGTTGAGAAGCTCAAAGGGCGCGGTGCTAAGGATATTTTTATCCCGCGTATTGAAGAGTATGACCTTGTTAAACCAGAAGACCTGGAGCGAATGCTGGATGACGCGCGGCCGGATGTGATCCTTCACCTGGCGGCGCAAGTGGGCGGTATTGGAGCGAACCGGGAACATCCGGCAGAATTTTTCTATAACAACCTGATGATGGGTGTGCAATTGATGCACAAAGCCTGGCAGCGCGGTGTGGAAAAATTTGTGGCGATCGGTACAGTGTGTGCCTATCCAAAGTTCACACCGGTTCCGTTTCGAGAAGATGATCTTTGGAATGGGTATCCAGAAGAGACGAATGCGCCCTATGGATTGGCGAAAAAGATGCTGTTGGTGCAGGCGCAGGCCTATCGCCAGCAGTATGGCTACAACGCCATCTTTTTGCTGCCCGTCAATTTGTACGGCCCGCGCGATAATTTTGATTTGAATTCTTCTCATGTGATTCCAGCTTTGATCCGCAAGTTTGTCGAGGCAAAAGAGGCGGGGAGGGACAAGGTGGAAGTCTGGGGAGATGGCTCGCCTACGCGAGAGTTTATCTATGTGGAAGATGCTGCTGAAGGGATTCTGCTTGCCGCCGAACGTTACAACGGTGTGGATCCAGTCAATATCGGCTCCGGCTTTGAGATTTCCATCAAAGACCTGGCAGAGATGACCTCTCGCATGACGGGATTTGAGGGAGATATTACCTGGAATGTAGATAAACCCAACGGGCAGCCTCGCCGTGCCCTGGATACCAGCCGGGCGCAGGAGCGTTTTGGATTCAAGGCACAGGTAGATTTTGAGGAAGGTTTGCAACGAACGATTCAGTGGTTCCAGCAGAACCGTTCTCATCGTTAAAAGGAATTTTGTGGAAAGATCGTTGACAGTGAATCAGAGCGACGTCCCTGTGACTATCATTCGGCCCTCCAAGGGATGGACGATGATCAATTTGCGCGACTTGTGGCGCTACCGGGAACTGATTTATTTTATGACCTGGCGTGATATCAAAGTGCGCTATAAGCAAACCCTGCTGGGTGCGGCCTGGGCTGTCTTGCGACCCTTCCTTACAATGGTAGTTTTTAGTATCTTTTTTGGAGAGCTGGCAGGCGTCCCTTCGGACGATGTGCCCTATCCGATCTTCGCCTTTGCAGCCCTCCTGCCGTGGGAACTGTTCTCTCAGGCGCTGAGTGTCGGCAGCCGTTCACTCGTGCAGAATAGTAATATGATTACCAAGGTATATTTTCCGCGCGTGATTCTACCGCTTGCGTCGGTTTTGGCTGGTGTAGTTGATTTCTTTGTTGCTTTTTTAGTTCTGGCAGGAATGATGTTTTACTACGGCATTGCACCGACGTCTGCGGTGTGGACTTTACCACTTTACCTGTTTCTCACCCTGATTACCGCGATCGGGGTCAGCCTGTGGCTTTCAGCCATGAATGTGCTTTATCGAGATGTAGGGTACGTGACGCCGTTTTTGACGCAGTTCTGGTTGTTTATTACGCCAATTGCCTACGGCGCCAGCCTGGTACCGGAAAAATGGCGTTTCTTGTACGCGATTAACCCGATGGTCGGGGCGGTGAACGGCTTTCGTTGGGCGCTGCTGGGCATTCCCAGCGCGGCGCCAAATGGAATGCTGTACATCTCCGTGGGCGTCTCCCTGCTTGTTTTGATAAGCGGGTTGTTTTACTTCCGGCGCATGGAGCGCCAATTCGCGGATATGGTGTGAGTAAAAGGCGAGTATGCGATGAGTCAAATTTCGATCCGGGCTGAGAAATTGGGGAAACAGTACCGCATTGGCGCGCCGCTCGCGAGTTATCGAACACTGCGCGAACTGATGGGAGAACGCTTTTCCAATCCGGCTCGCGGGCTGTATCAGCGTGAAAAAAACAATCATATCTGGGCGCTGCGAGATGTATCTTTTGAGGTATATCAGGGGCAGGCCCTCGGCGTTATCGGTCGAAACGGCGCGGGCAAAAGCACCTTACTTAAAGTGATCTCGCGGGTTACTCATCCGACCGAAGGGTTTGCAGAAATCCATGGCCGGGTTGGCTCACTGCTGGAAGTTGGCACCGGGTTTCATCCGGAACTTACCGGAAGAGAAAATGTTTACCTGAACGGCGCCATTCTGGGGATGAAACGAACGGAGATTGACCGGAAATTTGATGAGATTGTTGATTTTTCGGAGGTGGCAAATTTTATTGATACACCGGTGAAACGGTATTCCAGCGGCATGTATTTGCGTTTGGCGTTTGCGGTGGCGGCACACCTTGAACCCGAAATTTTGGTGGTGGATGAGGTGCTTGCTGTTGGCGACGCCGAATTCCAACGGAAATGCCTGGGAAAGATGAGCGATGTCGCCCAACAAGGGCGAACGGTGTTGTTTGTGAGTCACAATATGTAGGCGGTGCTGCGCCTGACAGAAGAGGCGCTTGTCATTGAGAAAGGACAGGTGGCATTGCGCGCTCCAACAGCACAGGCTGTGGATTACTACCTCTCACGCGGGTTTTCCCAGGAGGGACAGCGTGTATGGAGGGAGGACGAAATTCCACAAAACGCAGCCCCATTCAAGCCACTTGCCATCCGTGTATTGAACCCCGCCGGGGTGATCTCCGATACGCTGCGCTCGGTTGAACCGGTCACGATTGAAATTGAGTACCTTTTGGACGCGCCCATAACAGGGCTAAGAGTAGGGATTTATCTCCTTAGCACACGCGGTGAGTATATATTTACTTCGTTTGATACCGATGCGGTGGATCAATACGAGCGGTACGAAGTCCGGAAAACCGGGCGATATGTTAGCCGGTGTACTTTGCCAGGTGATTTTTTGAATGAAGGGCGGTTTGTTATCGGTGTAAATGCCAGTTCGTACCGGGTTCAGCGATATTTCCATGACGAACAGGCGCTAATTTTTAATATTGATGCAGCGGGCGCGCCGGGGATGCAGTGGCCGGAACCCCGCATGGGAGCAGTGCGCCCCAAATTGGATTGGCAGATCGAGGGGTTGTGAGGGAAAAAGTGGCTTCAAAACAAGTTATTAAAAATGTGTTAGGTCAAATTCCTTTTACAGCAGAACTGTACTGGCTGGCGCGCCAGAAAGGTGGTCCAATTACCAGTCGTTTTTCCCTTAATCGCCTGCAAGCAGCTTTACCGGAGATAGTTCCTCAGGCTGCCGCACTGCGAAAGCAGGTTGACTCAAAAGGAAAAAATATTTTTATCTTTGCTACGCTCCATTATTGGATCGAACACGCGGCTTTATTGGGGATTTCGCTGGCAGCTCAAGGCAACCGGGTAACGTTAGGCTTTCTACCTTACGCCGAATGGCAGAATCCGATCAACCGTTTCGATTTGCGCCGGCAAAACCTTTATGCGACCCGGGTGCTTGCTGAGGCTTCCCCCTTGATGAATTCGGTTTCATTTTATGGTTCGCGCTACCTGTACAAGGCGCTCCCTGAGGCAGTGCAGAAAGCGGTTGAACTGGTGACCACATACGACACACAGTATACCCTCCAGACCGAAGAGGTTGATGACCAAAGTGAGGTTTATAAGCTCCGCTTGGAGCGCAACACCGACGCGGCAAGGACGGCCTATTTTTGGCTCAAAGCCAACCGGCCAGATGTGGTCATCATTCCCAACGGGACAATCCAGGAGTTGGGGATTGTTTACAGGGTGGCGCGGATATTGAATATACCGGTGGTAACCTACGAGTTCGGCGACCAGCGCCAGCGCATTTGGATTGCTCAAAATGCAGAGGTCATGCGCCAGGAAACTGATGGATTGTGGGAGACGCGAAAAGATACAGTGCTTAAGGAGAGCGAACTGGAACGGTTGCGGGCACTTTTTACTGCCCGACAACGTGCTTCTTTGTGGGAGAATTTTGCTCGCCGCTGGCAGACCACTCCACCGCAGGGCGGTGAAACGGTGCGGGCTGAACTGGGATTGGATGACCGCCCGATAGTTTTGCTGGCGACCAATGTACTGGGAGACAGCCTGACGCTTGGACGCCAGATTTTTAGCAAGAGCATGGCTGAATGGATCAGCCGGACTGTACAATACTTTGCCGGGCGGGAGGATGTTCAACTGGTCATCCGGGTACACCCGGGTGAAGTGCTGACACATGGCCAGTCCATGGTGGATGTTGTTCACCATGTTTTCCCCCGCCTGCCCGATCACATTCGTATGATCAGCCCCAAAGACGAGTTAAATACCTACGATCTCTTCGAGGTGGCCGATTTGGGATTGGTTTACACTACTACCGTAGGGCTGGAGATGGCATTGGTGGGGCTCCCGGTGATCGTAGCAGGGCAAACCCATTATCGTGGACGTGGTTTTACTTTTGATCCTGATTCATGGGTGGCTTACTACAAACAACTGGGCCAAATTTTGGAGTCACCTGGAAATTTCCGGCGAAGCCCGAAAGAAGTTGATCTGGCCTGGCAGTACGCGTACCGGTTCTTTTTCGAGTACCCGCGTCCTTTTCCGTGGCATCTTGTGCGGATGTGGGATGACTATAAAGCACGCCCTCTGGAAAGTGTTTTAGGCGCCGAGGGAATGTCGCTGTACGGAAATACCTTTAAATACCTGACCGGTGAATCCATTGATTGGAATGAAGTTGTGGAACAGGAGGCAGATGTCCGGGACGGAAGTTAAGGAGCAGGTGCGCCGGTTCTATGACCAGATCGGCTGGCAGGAAGTGGCCGAAGGCCTTTACCAAAATGCACGTTATGAAGACCTCCGGCCGGTTGCTGCTGAGTATATTCATCGCTGTCACCTGCGGATTACACCTTTTTTTCAGGCAGGCGGGCGTTTTCTTTTAGATGTGGGCTCTGGCCCGGTACAATACCCCGAATATCTGACCTATTCCGCCCCTTATCAATATCGTGTATGCCTGGATATCTCTCACGTTGCGCTGGTGGAAGCGCGCAGACGGCTGGGCGAACACGGCCTGTATGTTGTATCAGATGCAGCCAGCCTGCCTTTTGCGGGTGATTGTTTTGACGGTCTGGTTTCTTTGCATACTCTCCACCACTTGCCATTGGAAGAGCAAGAGAAAGCTTACCGGGAGTTTCATCGGGTGCTTTCTTTTGGTCGGAATGCAGTAGTCGTCAACGGTTGGACGGAATCGGACTTGATGAGTTTTTTCCAGCCGCTGGTTGCGCTTATGGAACGCGCCGGGACATGGCTGGCGCGCAGGCGCGGCCGGGCGGACGCGGCGAAATTACAGCCCTTCCAAGAGGAGACTGTGAGGGAGAAGCCTACGGGCACATTTGTGCGCAAAATGAACGCTGATTGGCTGTGGGTTTCACTCGGCACGGAAATGGATTTTGAAATTCGGGTTTGGCGCAGTGTCAGTGTACGGTTTTTGCGGGCGGTCATCCATCATCAACTGGGTGGAAGGCTTTGGCTGCGTTTGTTATTCTGGCTTGAGGAGCGATTCCCGTATTATTTTGGAGAAAAGGGACAATACCCTTTGATTATCGTTCGGAAGCCGCGCACTATGGGAAGCGATGGAACAACTAACTGATACTGATGTATGTATTTATCCGGTAACACCAGACCGCTGGACGGATATGGAAGCATTGTTTGGGCCGCGCGGTGGATGTATGGGCTGTTGGTGTATGTATTGGCGGCTCTCGCGCAAAGAATTTGACGCTGGTAAAGGCGAAGGCAATCGCACAGCAATGAACGCTTTGGTGGGGGCCTGCCAACTTCCCGGGTTACTGGCTTATAAAAACGAAGAACCGATAGGCTGGTGCAGTGTTGGGCCGCGCTCGGTTTTCCCTGCCCTGAACCGTTCGCGCCTGTTGAAACCGGTGGATGAGAGAAAAGTCTGGTCTGTGGTTTGTTTCTTTGTCCAGCGCAGCTACCGCCGTCAAGGGTTGACGGGTTTGCTTCTTCAAGCAGCCCTTCGATACGCTGTTGGACAAGGGGCGGTAATTGTTGAAGGATACCCGGTTATTCCGCGCGACCAGAACGCAAGTGCTCTGGAGATGCAGACCGGAGTGTACAGTGTATTCCAGAAAGCCGGTTTTGTTGAAGTTGTCCGGCGTTCGGAGACCCGTCCGATTATGCGTTTTTACATAAATGAGCATATTTGACCGGTAAGGTTTCAAGAAATTTACAGTACGACATTATGCGGTGGAGCAGGGTATGAACTGGAATGAAAAAGTTGTTTTGATCACCGGCGGGACTGGGTCCTTCGGCAGGAAGTTTATTGAAGTAATGCTGGGGGAGTATCATCCAGCAAAGATCATCGTATACAGCCGCGATGAACTTAAACAACATGAAATGCGGGTGGCTGGCTTTAATCACCCTAGTTTACGCTATTTTATCGGCGATGTACGGGATCTTCCCCGGCTGCGCAGAGCTTTCAATGGAGTGGATGTTGTTATCCACGCGGCAGCTCTGAAGCAGGTGCCGGCATGTGAATATAATCCCATGGAAGCGGTCAAGACCAACATTTTAGGCAGTCAAAATGTGATTGATGCGGCATTGGATGCTGGCGTTGGCCGGGTTCTGGCACTCAGCACGGATAAGGCTGTCAACCCTGTGAACCTGTACGGTGCTACAAAGCTGGCGGCTGAGAAACTCTTTGTTCAAAGTAACGCATACGCCGGCGGCACTTCCACTCGCTTTTCCTGTGTGCGATATGGCAATGTGGTGGGCAGCCGCGGCAGCGTGGTACCTGTATTCCTCAAGCAGCGCTCAAATGGAAAATTGACGATCACCGATGAGCGTATGACGCGTTTTTGGATCTCTCTGGAACAGGGTGTGCGTTTTGTGATCCAATGCACCGAACAGATGCACGGGGGAGAGGTGTTTGTTCCAAAGATTCCAAGCATGACAATTCTTGATTTGGCAAAAGCCGTAGCACCCCAAGCGCAAATTAATGTGATTGGGATCCGTCCTGGCGAGAAACTGCACGAGGTCCTGATTTCAGAAGACGAAGCCCGCACGACGATTGAGTTGGAGGATATGTTTGTCGTCCAACCTCCTGAAGCGTTGTGGTTCGGGCGCGATTGGGAAAAGTTGGGGCGTGCACTTGAGAACGACTTTCGCTATGCCAGTAATACCAATACGGCGTGGTTGAGCATTGATGAGATTCAGCAAATTATCGCGCCGATTCAGTCGGAATTAGATCAAGGAACTTTGGAATGACCCGCTTTTTAGTAACCGGCGCAAGTGGCTTGCTCGGGTTGAATTTCTCCTTGAGAGTGGGCAGCGAGCACCAGGTGGTTGGAGTGGTGAATCAACAAGTTTTGTATCAGGCGCCTTTCCCAACCGTGCAGGTTGATCTGTCCGAAAAGGGCGCGGTCGAAACGCTGATCAAACAAACCCATCCGGATGTTGTCCTACACTGCGCCGCGCTTGCGAATGTTGATACTTGTGAACTTGAGCCGGAACGTGCTTTCCGTGTGAACGCTGAACTTCCGGGGGAACTCGCGGCAGCTTGCAAACGGGAGAATATCAAGCTGCTGCATATTTCCACCGATGCGGTTTTTGATGGACAGAAGGGTGCGTACAGTGAAACGGATGCCCCTCAACCTATTAATACGTACGCACGCACCAAGCTGGCGGGGGAACGGGCCGTCCAGGATACCAACCCGGATGCGATCATTGCGCGGGTGAACTTTTATGGCTGGAGTTTAACGGGCCGGCGCAGCCTCGCAGAGATTTTTTACACCAACCTTTCGTCCAACCAAACGATGCGAGGCTTTACGGATGTATTTTTCTGCCAGTTTTATGTAGACCAACTGACAGAGATCCTGTTGCAAATGGTGAAAAAGAAATTGAAAGGGTTATATCACACTACCAGCCCGGAGAGTTTAAGTAAACACCATTTCGGAAAAATGATTGCAGAACAATTTGGGTTGAACGCCGGTCTTTTGATCCCTTCCTCCTGGCAGGAAGCCGGCTTAAAAGCGGTACGTTCACCTAACTTGACGCTGGACAGCCGGAAGCTGAGCCGCGACCTGGAGATGACGCTGCCGGGGCAGAAGGAGGGGGTGCGGCTGTTTTATTCGGCGTTTTGTGCCGGACTGCCAAAACGCATCTGTGAGATGGGCCGCAGCTCCGCCTGATCTGTTGTTGTAGATCCGTATAAACAGGGAAGGTGAAAACCAATTGCGGAGGTTGATGATGGAAATAAAAATTGCAGAACGTCTAATAGGATTGGATTATCCCACTTACTTCATCGCTGATATTGCCGCGAATCATGATGGCAGCCTGGAACGAGCCAAAGATCTGATCCGTTTAGCAAAACAAGCGGGCGCTGATGCGGCAAAGTTTCAGAACTTTCGAGCTCCAAAGATTGTCTCAGACTACGGCTTCAAGAGTCTGGGCGGGCAGGCTTCTCACCAGGCTGGTTGGAAAAAATCGGTCTTCGAAGTGTACAAGGATGCTTCGATACCTTTTGAATGGACCCCGCAGTTGAAATCAACCTGTGAGGAGGTGGGAATGCACTATTTCTCTTCTCCTTACGATTTTGAGGCGATTGACCATCTTGATCCTTTTGTGCCGGCGTACAAAATCGGCTCAGGTGACATTACCTGGCCTGAAGCGCTGGAACGGATCGCCCGGAAAGGAAAACCGGTGCTGCTTGCGACGGGCGCTTCGGATATTGGTGAAGTTCAAAAAGCAGTGCATATTCTGCGAGCGCTTAACCCCCAGCTTGTTCTGATGCAGTGCAACACCAACTATACAGCCAGCCCTGAGAACTACGACCATATCCATCTGCGGGTGTTGAACAGTTACGCGGCAATGTTTCCAGATGTGGTTTTGGGACTTTCAGACCATACTCAGGGGCATGCCACTGTGTTGGGAGCAGTCACATTGGGAGCGCGGGTGATCGAGAAACATTTTACAGATGATACAAAGCGTAACGGGCCGGATCATCGCTTTGCAATGGACCCGGACTCATGGGCAAGTATGGTGGAAAACACCCGCTTGCTGGAACGCTCTTTAGGGAATGGGGAGAAGTGCATTAATAGAAACGAGGACGAAACTGTTATTCTGCAACGGCGGTGCTTGCGTGCCGCTCGTGATATTCGCGCGGGGGAAGTTTTAACGAGAGAGATGATTGATGTGCTGCGCCCTGCAACGCCGGGTGCGATCATGCCCTATGATCTGCCACAAGTGCTCGGCGTGCGCGTGCTTGAAGACATCCCGTCAGGTAAAGAACTTCGCTGGATTTTACTGGGATCCTAGTGCGCATCCTGTATTTTTCGCGCGGCTATTCGCCGCATGATTACCGTTTTTTATCTGGTTTGGCCGGTAAGGGACATCAGGTGTATTTTTTACGCCTGGAGGAGAATAACCGGTTACAGGAAGACCGCCTCCTGCCACCAGCCGTTCAACCCGTGCAATGGAAAAAGAAGAGAGACGGGACAAGCTGGTTGGACTATCCGGCAATTAGCAAGGAGCTGCGACAAATTCTCTATGAGGTACGGCCGGATGTTCTGCATGCCGGTCCTGTACAAAGAGTGGCTTCTCTGGCGGCGATGACGGGGTTTCGTCCGTTGACGACGATGTCCTGGGGCTCCGATTTACTCAAAGAAGCGGATTTAAATGGCTGGATGCGTTGGGTGACACGATATACATTACAACGCTCTACAGTTCTACTTGGTGACTGCTGTGCGGTTCAACAAAAAGCTGTAACATTTGGATTCCCAGCCGATCGAGTGGTTTTGTTTCCCTGGGGTGTGGATCTGGATCATTTTAAACCGGCGGATGGAAGTGGATTGCGAACCCGGCTGGGGTGGGAAGGCGCATTTGTTTTGCTTTCCCTGCGCGCTTGGGAACCCCTCTACGGGGTGGATGTAGTGGTCAAGGCTTTTATTCAGGCTGCGCGCCAGGCGGAGGACTTGCGCCTCCTCTTGCTGGGCGGCGGTTCGCAAGAGGAGATGCTTCGAAAGTTGATTGTGCAAGCTGGAATGACGGAACGCGTTCATTTTGGGGGGAGGGTGAGCAACCCGAAATTGCCAGATTTTTACCGGGCGGCAGACCTGTATGTCAGCGCCTCGCACAGCGATGGCTCCTCGGTATCGCTCATGGAAGCGCTCGCTTGTGGGAAACCGGTTCTGGCTTCCGATATCCCCGGCAACCGGGAATGGATTACCCCCCGGCAAGAGGGATGGTTGTTTAAGGATGGTGATGAAACCGCGCTCTCAGCAGAGATTTTAAAAGCCGCGCAGGATCGAGAACGGCTTAAAAGGATGGGAAGCTCCGCCCGAAAACTGGCGGAAGAACGGGCAGATTGGCAGAGAAATTTGGCGAGGTTGGAATACGCCTACGAAAAGGCTCTGGATTTAGCAAAAACCGAGAAAAGAAATGCCTAAATGGTTTTGGTTTTTGTTCACCTCGTTTGTTCTGACGTTGCTGGTCATGCTGCCAATTCTCCCCGCTATCCAGCATACACCGGAAAAGAACTCAGGCATGTTTTTATACACCAGCCAGCAAATGCTGGAAGGCAAGCTTCTCTATAAAGAAGTTTGGGATCATAAACCCCCCTTGGTATTTTCCCTCGACGCGTTAGCGCTGTTTCTCGGCGGAGGTGGCCTGTGGGGAATTTGGGGTATGCAGTTTTTATTTTGCTTTTTCACAGCCTTTTTGATCTTGCTGATTCTCAACCGCTTTTTTAGTGCATTTTCAGCCATGGTTGGTGGAATTTGTGCAATGGCTGCTTTGATGGCCGTTAATCACGGGGGCAACTACAGCGAAAATTATGTTCTGTTGTTGCAGGTTGCAGCATTTTGGCTGGCGCTGCGCGCAGAAAAGACTTCCAAAGGCACCTGGCTTCTGTTTGGATCAGGGGTTTTAGCAGGACTGGCTTTTATGCTAAAACAGAATCTGATCAGTTTCTGGCTGGCTTTGGGCCTCTATCTTATTGTGCAAGGGATTTTTAGCAAGGAAAATGGCCGATGGCGGGGTTTATTTGGTCTGGCAGCGGGTTTTGGGCTGACGATCTCAATCTTTTTTGGCTATTTTTATCTGCGTGGTTCCTTTGCAGATTTTTGGGATGCTGCTTTCCGTTACAACCTGGCGTACTCCCGGCTGGGCTTGCTCGAAAGAATTAAGGCCTCTCTGGATGTTATCGAAATTCTCTCAACCATTCCATCTTTTGTGCTGGGGCTGGCTGCCTGGTTGTTTGTACTGCTCCTAACAGGATGGCAATTTGCCGGAAGGGTTGCAAATTGGTTGCGCTGGAAATATCTGCGCGCTGTTCTGGTATCGGTTGGAGGAGCCAGTATCGCGGCTGCTTTGCTGGTTGATCAGTTGAGCGGTGGTGCAGGCGGCTTTGGAATTCTGCAATGGTTTACGATGATCGTTGGGGTGTTGGCGCTAATTGCGGGTATTGCGGATGGGCTATTGGGTTGGACGATACGGCTCTCGCATCGCTTGGTGCGCTTGACTCCCCCTTTTCGCCCTGAGGTAGTTCGCTTGTTATCGGTTGCAGTATTATGGTTCCCATTCGAGATGATTATGGCTGGCCTTTCCGGTAGAACTTATCTCTATTATCTTATCCCCCTGGCGCCTGTAACAGGGGTGTTGGTTGGTGTTTTGATGCATCTGATGGTGGATCAGGCAGGACGGCGCGTCTACTTAATGCGGTTGGCAGCGTCCAGTATACTGGTTGTGGTATTGGCCGCGCCGCTGATCTCCTTTCCGAATTCATTGCAGCCGGGAGCAGATCCGCAAATTGAAGCTTCAGTTAAGGCTGTGCTGAAATACTCCGACCCGGGGGATACGGTATTGACATGGGGAAGCGAACCGCTGATCAATTTTTTGGCAGTTCGAGCGCAACCCAGCCGCTATATTCATTCCTGGTTTTTTTATACTGAACACTATGCGCTTATTGAGCGCCAGACTGAACTGCTGGAGAGGCTGACGAAGCAAAAACCCGCTTTGATTTTGGATACACAAGACCCGGATGCCCCTTTTGTGGAAAACCTGCAAGATTGTGTTTACCCACTGGGAACCCCGCCTGGAATTTTAAATCAGGTTTTTGCGTTTATTTGTAAGAACTACGCATTTGTCGAATGGGTTGGCCCGGAAAAATGGCCGCTCTACCGGTACGAGGGATAGACGGGAACGCATGCGAACGATAGCGATTATTCAGGCGCGGATGAATTCCAGCAGACTGCCCGGCAAGGTGCTGCAAGAGATTGCCGGACAGCCGATGTTGGGATGGGTGATTGAGCGCTGTCAATTGTCCGGGCGATTGGACGGCGCGACAGTAGCGACCACATCGGATGTAAGCGATGACCCGATTGAAGAGTTTTGCAGATCAAAAAGTGTTTTGGTTTTTCGCGGAGATCAGTTTGATGTGCTGGATCGTTACTACCAGGCAGCGAGGCACTTCGAAGCAGGGGTCATCGTGCGGATTACGGCTGACTGCCCTCTGATTGATCCCCAGGTCATTGACCGGACACTGGAGGCTTTTTTTGAGGCAGATGTGGACTTTGCCGCCAACCGGCTGCCGCCGCCTTTCCGGCGCACTTACCCGATTGGTCTGGACACAGAAGTGTGCACTTTTGCGGCGCTTGAACGCGCCTGGAAAGAGGCTGTTGAGCCTTACGAACGAGAGCACGTCATGCCCTACTTGTATGATATGGAAGGGCGCTTCCGGACACTGTTGGTTAATCACCCGATTGATTACGGAGCGGTGCGCCTGACGGTGGACACGCCTGAAGACCTTGCGTTCATCCGGCAGGTATTTGCCAGGTTGGACAACCCGCGGCAGGTTAACTGGCTGGATGTTCTGGCTTTGATCGAACGCGAACCCGAACTTTCCCGAATTAACGCCGGGGTACGACACAAAACGATGAATGATATAGATGCGCGGATGCCGGGGACTTCCAAGCAGGAGTAGAAGGAATATGGCTTTTTTGACTATTTGCTCGGCGCCAAAGCCGTTTACCAACCCCCATATTGCCCTCATTCAACGCAACGCCATCCGCTCCTGGCAGGAATTGGGCGCGGATGTAGATGTGCTTCTGGTTGGAGATGAGGCAGGCATTGCACAGGCTGCAACCGAGCTTGAGGTGGGGCATGTGGCCGAAGTGGCCCGCAACACTCAGGGCACCCCGATCATTTCCTCCATGTTTAACCTGGCACGCCAGCGTGGAAGCCCCGTGATTGCGTGTGTCAATACGGATATTTTGCTTTTACCTGATTTTCTTGTGACTGCCCGGCTGACGGCTGAACATCTGACTGAATTTCTGGTTGTTGGTCAGCGTTGGGACCTGGATATCCGCGAGGCGCTGGATTTTTCTGATGGGTGGCAGGTGCGGCTTCAGGTGGATTTGCAAAACCGCGGACGCCTGCATCCGCGCGGCGGAAGCGACTATTTTATTTTTCCGCGGCATGGATACAGCGATATGCCCGCGCTGGTGATTGGCCGTGCCGGATGGGATAACTGGATGATCTATGAAGCCCGGCGGCGCGGCTGGGGGGTGGTGGACGCTTCACCCTCGACAATCATTGTGCATCAAGACCACGATTACAGTCATTTGGCGGGCGGGCAGCCACATTACCGTCACCCGGAAACAGCCGAGAATGTCCGGTTGGCAGGTGGAGAGCATACAATCTTTACACTATTGGATTGTAACCTTGTGCTCGCATCGGGAGAATTGCGCCCAGCTCCATTTTCGTGGAGGAAATTCTTGCGAGAGATGGAGATTTTTCCTTTCATCCGGCTGCGTTCCAGCAGGCTGCAAAGGTTGTTTCGGGTCATTTTCCACCCCATGAAAGCTTTACGAAGCGCACGTGCTGGCCTTCTCGAGCGCCTCAAACGGAAATAGTGTGCTTATGAATCTTTTGTACAAAGCAGTAGAATAAATATTTTTGGAGAGTAGGATGCGCGTTGGTCAAAATCCAGCCAAATTTGTGAAAGATGTCGCTACACCGGAGCGAATAACGGTTGCGGTGCTTAATTACATCCCTTTTTTGAGTGGTTTTTACAAAGAGATGCTGGATGTTTTGCGAACTTGCCTAAATAGCATACAGGAAACAGCGGATCTGCCCTTTGACTTGCTGGTTTTCGATAATGGCAGCTGTGCTGAAGCGCGTCGTTTTTTATTGGATGAGTATGAGCGCGGCGCGATCCAATATTTGACCCTTTCCCAGAAGAACCTGGGCAAGGGAGGGGCGTGGAATATGATTCTGGCCGGCGCGCCCGGCGAGATTTTGGTTTACACCGATAACGATTGCCTGTTCTATCCGGGCTGGATGTCGCGCAGCCTGCAAATTTTGGAGACTTACCCAAAGGTGGGCATGGTGACGGCGCGGCCTTTTCGTACCAGCCCTGAATTATATTCTGAAACTGTACGTTGGGCTGAAAATACCGCGGAGGTGCAGATTGAGCGGGGAAATATCATTCCGTGGGATGTTTTTTTTGCGTTTGACCGTAGCCTGGGACAGAGCGAGGAAGAGATTCGGGCGCACTATGAAAATAGCGAGGACATCCATCTGGTCTACCGGGATATGCCTGCTGTCGTAGGTGCTTCCCACTGGCAGTTTATGGCGCGCAAAGAGGTGCTGCAATCCTTTTTGCCTTTCAGCATGGATCGCCCGATGGGACAGGTGCGCCAGCTTGACCGCCGGATGAACGAACAAGGATACCTGCGCTTGATGCCCGTGGAGCCGCTGGCGATGAATATGAGCAATACGCTGCGGGGTTTGACCGGCGTGAACCAGACCCGGTCAGCGCAAATCAGGCAGCCCGCTCGTGCCAGACTGCTTGATTTTTTGCCGGTGAAACGCCTCCTGCTATTTTTTTATGATACGATTTTCCACTGGTATTATGACCGCTAATACAGCGCCGGGAGAATAGAGAAAATTGCCAACCCCTCAACGAATTTTTATCAGCGCAGACCATGGACTAGCTATTGTTTATTTTCTGCAAAGCGATGTCGTTCCGACATTGTTAAAGGCGGGTGTTGAGGTCGTCATCCTGACCGATGACGGCTTACGAGAGCAAATCAACCGTCGTTTTGGCCAGCCGGGGCTCTTTATCGAAGGACTTCGGTTGTCTGACGCACGGCAGTACTATGAAACACATTCAGCTTCGCTCCAGTGGTGGTTGAATTTCCTGCGGCGGGTGGGCGGTTCCAATCGGATCAATACGGAAGCTATGGATAGCCATATCTGGCAGGTGGAAGCTGAGGCGGAGGGAAAACGCCGGCTGATGATGCCAGTGATGAAAGCAGTTGTTGCTGTGCTGCGGCGATCCCGTGCGGCGCGCACGCGGCTTGTGAAATCACAACTGAAGTATTCTCCTGACTTATACTCCGACCTGTTTGAGCGTTACCAGCCAGGATTGGTTGTTGCCAGCACACCGGGATGGCGGCTGGATCGCTACCTTCTTCGACAGGCTTTCCAACGAGGGGTTCCGACCGCTTCGGTGATCGTGGGGTGGGACAACTCAAGCAGCTACAGCATTCCAGGCGCCCAGGTTGACTGGATTACCTGCTGGTCTGCATTACAAAAAGAAGAACTGGTACAGGGTTCCGACTGGGCGCCTGAGCGTGTGCACATTGGCGGGATACCCACCTACGACGGCTATTTCAAGAAACAATGGTTGATGCCGCGTGAAGAATATTTCCGGCTGCACCGGTTGGATCCAAACCGGAAACTGTTGGGATATGCGTGTAGTTTCATCACTTTCTCGCCGAATTATCAAAATATTGAGGCGCTGGCGCGTTTAACAGCTTCCGATTCTCTGACAGAGCCATGCCAGTTGCTCATCCGTCTTCACCCCAACCATTTTATGGATGAGCCTTTGTTTGCAGGTGAAAGGGAACAAATCCGGCAACTGGCGCGGGAACTTCCGCATGTGCATGTGGTTGAACCCGTGCCGCTGGGCGGTGAACTGGGATATTATTCCGGGGAGGATATGCCGGAAAAAACTTCGATGATGGCGCACTCCGATGTGTTTTTGACGGTCTACTCGACGATGGTGGTTGAAGCTGCCATTCACGATCGTCCAATTATCAGTGTGTGTTTTGATGCACCTGGTGGTTGGAATCAAGCAGGCAAGTTTTCTCTGCCGCTTTCAAAAATTGGCAACTGGCCGACGCACCAGCGTTTTCGGGAAGCAGGAGCTGGCTTGGTTGCCTTGAATAAAGAAGAACTGCGTTCAGCATTGAATTTTTATCTGCTTCACCCTCATGCTCATGCGGAAGAACGCAGGCTTTTCATCCAAAAGGAATGCACTTACCTGGATGGGAGCGCGGGTATGCGCACCGGGGAATACCTGTTATCGTGTCTGAAGGATAAGCCTGCTTTATAAAGGAGTGCAGTGTGAAATTTTTGATCGCAGGATATGGTTCCATTGGAAGGCGGCACATGCGCAATTTATTGGCGCTGGGTCAGGATGAGATTATCCTCTACCACAGTCGCCAGAGTACGCTGCCGGAGGATGAACTGAAAGGTTTTTCGGTGGAAACTGATCTGGATAAAGCCCTGAGCCATCAACCGGATGCAGTCGTGATTGCCAACCCAACCGCCCTTCACCTGGATGTTGCGATCCCTGCTGCACAAATTGGCTGCCATATCTTGATGGAAAAACCGATCTCCCACTCCTTGGAACGCGTGGATCTTTTGCAAAATATGCTTGAGAAGGGAGGAGGACGGTTGCTGGTGGGTTTTCAATACCGGTTTCACCCTGGCCTGCAGCGAGTTAAGCGATTGTTGGAAGAACAAGCAATTGGCAAACTCCTTTCGCTGCGGGTGGAGTGGGGAGAGTATTTACCGGGCTGGCATCCCTGGGAAGACTATCGCAAGGGCTATTCCGCCCGCTCAGACCTGGGAGGCGGTGTGGTTTTGACACTGTGTCACCCCCTGGATTATCTGCGTTGGTTGGTGGGAGAGGTGGAGGAATTGTATGCCAGTGTTGGACATCTCTCTGATCTGGAGATTGACGTAGAAGATTCGGCTGAAATCACTTTGCATTTTACCGGCGGATCAGTCGCCAGCGTACACCTGGATTACTACCGCCGGCCAGGGACGCACCACATGGAGATGGTGGGCTCAAAAGGCATGCTGATATGGGACAATGCCGATGGATCCGTAAAACTGTACCGCGCTGAGACGGCCGCATGGGAGCTTTTTCCGGCGACTGAGACTTTTGAACGTAACGATTTGTTTCTTGACGAAATGAGACACTTTTTAGAGGTCACTGCCGGGAGTGCGGCCCCAACCTGTACCTTGCAGGATGGCAAACGTGCCTTGCAGCTTGCTTTAGCGGTTCACCAGTCTTCCAGGGAAAAACGGGTACTCTTTGGGGAAGACCTTTACGGGAGAAATTGAGGCGCAAAAAGGTATGGAAGGAAATAAAGCCTCCTGTTTTTTTAGGCGCACCTGGCTCCTCTGGGTGAGTGGTTATTTTACCTTGCTGACTGTGGGGATGACCTGGCCGCTGGCCGCGCACATGCAAACGAAAATGGTTGGTCAGCTTGGGGACAATATTTATTTTGTCTGGATGATTGCCTGGATAAAAAAAGCGTTGTTTGAACTGCATGTCAACCCTTTCAACATCTGGTTTTTGAACTATCCGGAAGGCTGGAACATGGCTTACACGGAGATCACACCGGCACAGCTCGCACTGGCGATGCCGTTCAGTTTCGCGGGCGGCCCGATGTTTGCCTACAATGCAGCCATGATGGCAAGCTTTATTCTTTCAGGGTTGTTCATGTTTCTATGGGTGCGGCGGCTGACGGGAAATAGCACAGCGGCACTGGTAGCTGGAACTCTGTATGCTTTTTTACCCTTCCGTTTTGCACATTTTCTTATCGGTCATCTTAATCTCTCCGGGACGCAGTGGTTTCCCCTCTTCTTTTGGGGCTTTTTTGAAATTCTAGGGGTAACCGCCGCGGCGGAAGAGAAAAAGATTACCTGGAAGTATGCAGTGCTGGCAGGGCTTGGGCTGGGTTTGATTGGGCTGACCTCGCAATACTATCTCTATATGACGGTATTAATCACAGGCTTGATCTTTCTTGCCTACGGTTTTTTCATTAACCGGAAGGTTTGGAAACGTGCTGCGATTTGGAAACGGATGGGGGTGATGGCGGTGGTTTCTTTCCCTTTGATCTTTCTAGCGGTCTTGCCTTATTTACAGCTTTCGCAAGCAGGCGGCTTGCCGGATCGCAGCTTGAGCTTGGTGCGGCCTTATTCTGCCAGCCCGACGGATTTCCTCCTGCCCTCCACGGATCATTTTTTGTGGGGAAAATGGGTAGGAGACCACTTTAACCGGCAGATGTGGGTTGAAGGCACGCTGTACATTGGGGCTGTGACACTTGTTTTGACTATGATTGCCTGGTTTAAGCGAAAGGCGTTAGGTAAACGGTCTCTTTTAACCTTGCTGCTCGCCGGCGCCGGATTCTCGATTCTGCTCGCCATGGGCACGGATCTACATTGGAATGGCCAGCCGGTGGAGATCCCTGCCCCCGCCTTTCTGGCTGAGAAATTGGGACGCGAACAGATCCCCCTCCTGCTGCCGGGGTATTTTCTCTTTAAGTATTTCCCATTTTATGCAAAACTGCGGGCACTGATGCGCTTTGGCGTGTTCGCGCTGATATTTTTTACGGCGTCTGCGGGGATGGGCGCGGCCTGGCTTCTTGAAAAGACGCGCGCAAGCCGCAAGAACTGGCTGGCAATTGGACTGCTCCTGATGGTTTTTATGGATTTTTACCCGGGGACATACCGGGAATTTACGCAGGTATTACCGCGGCCGGTGGATCTTTGGCTGGCGCAGCAGCCGGGGGAGGGGGCAGTCATTCAGTTTCCGTTTGTCAAAGGAGAAGATCAGGAACACACCTATTTCACGCTTTTTCATGGGAAACCGTATGTGGGAGGTTTTTTTAATGCGTTTCCACCCCCACAGTACCAAAAGATTAAGCCTGTTATGGAGAACTTTCCGGATTTAGCCAGCGTTTCTTTGTTGAAAGCGTTGGGGGTGGAATACATATTGGTGGATATGGCGTCTTACCCGAATTTAGATACCTTGCGCCGGGAGTGCGACACTCTGGGGCTGGTTCTGGTGGGACAGTACGGTGACCAGTTGGTCTTTCAGCCAGAGGATTGATGGAGAAACCTACAAAAAATACATTGTGGATTCTGGTGGCATTTACCGTGCTGGCTTTAATTGGCGCTGGCGCGCTACTGATAAGCGTCCGGCTTGGTCCCGGTGTGGGTGGTGATGCAACGATCTACATGACATCCGCCAGTAACCTCATCAAAGGTGTGGGACTGGGGATTGTAGATGCATCCGGTGAATTCCGCTTGCTGCCGTACTTTCCGCCGTTCTTTCCCTTGGTATTGGCTTTTTTTGCCTGGCTGGGAATTGCACCGCTGCAAACTGCTCTATGGTTGAATACTTTGCTGTTTTCTCTGACTATTTGGCTGTCTGGTTGGTTGGTTTTCCGTGCGGGCGCAGGCGGCTGGCTGTCCGTCACGGCGGCGGCGCTTGTTTCCGCCTCGCCGGTGCTTATCCCCGTGTACTCATGGGCAATGGCTGAGCCGCTGGCAATTTTTTTAGGACTGGCAGGGCTCGGAGTGACGTGGAAATTTCTGAAGAATCCTCAATCCCAAAAAGCACTCTTGGCCGGGGGTTTTATTTGCGGACTTTCGATTCTGACGCGTTACAGCATGGCTGCTTTTCTGGGAGCAGGAGCAGCGAGTGTTCTCCTGTTGTTGTCTGTGCGCTTGCGGACTCGCCTGGCGCGGGCTGGAGCTTATTTGTTCGTGGGCATTCTCCCGGCAGCCGTGTGGATGGCATACGACCTTGGCCAGACTGCCGCTTTTTCGTCTCGCAGCGTTGAGAGTTCAATGGGTATGCTGACCCGATTGAAGAGCTTATGGGCTCCGCTGGGCCATGTTTTTCTCTTCTGGCTGCTTCCAGACTCGTGGATTTCCACGCCACCCTACCCGGCTGTTTTGAACACTCTCTTGCTGGTTGGCATGGTGTTGGCGCCGGTAGTTTTACTGGGATGGGTTTTGCGGACTATTCTTAAGGGCAGGGGGGCCTTGCAGGAACCTGATCTTGCCTTGGGAATTCTGTTGGTGCTGGCAATGGTGGCATACCTGCTTGTAATTGGGCTGGTCTATATCACAACCTACCCCCCCATTACGATTGGAACGCGCATGTTTTCGCCGCTCCACATTGCGGCAATTCTGTTGGCTGTTCTGCTTACTGGGTACCTGGGGAGAATTTCGCGACGTTTTCCGCTGCGGGTATTCTTAATGGCAAGCCTGGTTTTGCTGGCGGGGTGGTGGGGGTGGCGTTCCACTCGTATTGTCAGCCAGAACGCGCAGCAAGGAATGGGGTTTAACGCAGTTTCCTGGCAGCAATCGGCTACGCTGCAAGCTCTAAAGAACATTCCAGCAAACACCCCGGTGGTTACGAATGAGGAAATGGCTCTATACTATCTTACCGGTCATTCTGCCTATCCAATCGGCGAGATCTATGTGACACAGCCATTGGAGAAATTTGAGCGTTATGGAGATGAGATTGCACCCGGTGATACCGCGCAGCAGGTTTTTCGTACCGGGGGCGCCTGGCTGGTATTGTTTGACTCGATTGCATTGCAGTTGGAGCCGCTCTATGGAGAGCGGACACCTGATCGAATTCTTTCTCTTACACAAGGTCTGGACGTGATTTTTAAGGGCGAGGACGGAGGCATCTACAGGTACCCGAAACCGTAGGGGTATAATTACTTGTTGCACCACTCACAGATGGGATTACGAATGGTATTGTTGAAAGAAAAAGGGACATGGTTTGGGGCGGGCTTGGCGGCCCTGGCAGCGCTTGCGGCGGCTTTTTACTGGATTTCCACACCGCACGGGCTTGCTTTGGTCAATGATACTGTTCAGTATATGGATGGCGCCAAGAATTTATTGCAAGGCAACGGATATAGCCGCCTGACAGGCTGGGGGGGGACGGTTCCCATCACCAATTTTCCGCCGTTTTATTCGCTCGTTCTGGCAGTGGGGATAAAGACCGGCGCCGCGCCGATCCAGGCCGCCTGGTGGATTGGGCTGATTTTCTTGAGCGCGAATGTTGTGTTGGTGGGGCTGCTGGGGCGGATGTTGACTGGCTCCGGCTGGGCAGGACTGTTGGCGGGGGCGCTGCTAATCCTTTCGGATCCGTTTTTTCGCCATTACCTCTTTGCCTTAACTGAGCCTGTATTTTTATTTTGTTTCTTTTTGACATTGTTGCTGCTTGTGAACTCGAGCGGTCGTTTTCGGCCATTAACGCTCGTAGCTGCCGGGCTTTTTGCCGGATTAGCTTACCTGACGCGCTATATCGGCATTACCCTGCTTGGAAGCGGGTTAATCTTTCTTCTGCTTTTTCCTGAGGGTTGGAAGGTTCGTTGGAAGGCGGCGGGCCTCTATCTGGTGAGCGCGCTGTTGCCGATAGGAGCCTGGACAATCCGCAATGTGCTGATAACTGGCAACCCAACCAACCGGCAGATCAGCCTGCGTTCGCTTGCGGTGGATAAAGTGCATGAGGGTATTTACAGTTTTTGGAGTTGGCTGTTACCGGAGCCATTTCAATGGATTGATCATTTTATAAATATCCTGGGTGGTTTGCTTGTACTTTTTCTGGTGGTGTATCTTGTGGTGGTTGTGGCAGCTTTTTTAGTCGCGCACAAAAAGAAGCCGCTCAAAAAACAGGTTTCTTTCCAACTGGGATGGCTGTTGGCTTTGCAGGGTATTGTATACCTTTCTGTGCTGGCTTTTACCATCCTGTTCATTGATGCCAGCGTCAATTTTGAAACACGCATCCTGATGCCGGTTTACAATCTTTTAACGTTGCTTTTCGTTGCCGGAGCGGCTTGGCTATGGCGGCGCGGGGATGGGCTGCGGGTGTTATCGGTATTGCTTTCGGTGGGATTGGCGTTATCGTTTGCCGAAGACACACTGGATACAGTGCGGCAGTGGCGCTTTCAAGGGCAGGGCTTTGCGCATGAATCGTGGCTGGAATCGGAGACGATTACTACGGTTAAACGGCTGCCGGCGGTGGATATCTTCACCAATCGTCCCCAGGCACTTAACCTTTTGGCTGACCGGGGTTCCTATATTTTACTTTCTCCCATAAACCCGGCTACCCAAATGGAGCGCGAGGATTACCCGGAGGAACAGGCGCGCTTGCGCCAATCGGTGGAAGATGGCAAAACCGTTATTGTCATTTTTGGCTATCGGGACTTGGTTCAGGATTCGGAAAATGAATGGATGGTGACCCTGACTGAAGGGCTGCCGGTATTATTGGAATATGAAAAAGATGTTATTTTTGGAAGGATAACTCTGCAATAGAGGAGCATAAAACCGGAGCGTTATGGGACATATTTTGGAAAAATTTAATCTACAAGGTCAAGCCGCGATCGTAACAGGCGGCGCTGGCTTGCTGGGCAAGCAGTTCTGCCGCACGCTCGCAGAAGCCGGTGCAGGCGTCGTGGCGGCCGACCTGGACGAGAGCGCAGCCCGCCGGGTTGCGGAAGAAATCAGCGCGGCAGGGTATCGAGCGGTTGGGACGGGCGTGGATGTTACTGATCCTGTTTCCACCCAGGCGATGGCAGACGTGGCGATGCAAGCGTTTGGTTGCCTGGATATTCTGGTTTGTAGTGCAGCTATGGACCCAAAATTTGATCAGAAACACGCCGGGCAACACCGCAATACCTTCGAAGACTACCCGCTGGACGCATGGAAGCAGGCGCTGGACGTCAACCTGACCGGGATATTTCTCTCTGTGCAGGCAGCAGTGAAACCGATGCTGGCGCGGGGTCACGGCGTAATCATTAATATTTGCTCGACATATGGCCTGGTCGGGCCGGACCAGCGGCTGTACGAACGGCCTGGAGAACTGCCGCGATACAAACCGGTCTTTTACTCCGTGACCAAGGCTGGGGTTTTGGGGTTGACCCGCTATCTGGCGACATATTACGCGGGAAAAAACATCCGCGCCAACGCGCTGACGCCGGGCGGGATCTTCAATGAGCATGATGAGGTGTTTACACGTAATTATTCCTCCCGGACAGTGCTGGGACGCATGGCGAACCTGGATGAGATGAACGGGGCATTGTTGTATCTGGCTTCGAATGCCTCCAGTTACATGACCGGAGGCAACTTGGTGGTGGACGGCGGGTGGACAGCATGGTGATGCGGGAGGAAACACTGGCTGTTATTCCCGCGCGGGGAGGTTCAAAAGGGATTCCCCGTAAGAACATCCGTCTTTTTGCCGGGTACCCC
>JADLFQ010000105.1 GCA_020845515.1 Anaerolineaceae bacterium
AATCCACGCCCCCCGCGAGGGGAGCGACAAGGTATTTGCGGCGTGAGCTCGACCAGCGTGATGACCGTTTCAATCCACGCCCCCCGCGAGGGGAGCGACCTGGCCGGGAGGCAGGCGATGGCGGAGACGGTCGTTTCAATCCACGCCCCCCGCGAGGGGAGCGACGCCGCTAGCAGATTATCCCGGCGTGGCTTGTGCAGTTTCAATCCACGCCCCCCGCGAGGGGAGCGACCGCAACATCTGGATGGATCTCGCCCATACCCACCAGATATTGGTCTTCTTTTGTACTAAAGTGTGCTGCCCACATAAAACCAGGCAATTTCTATTCCGCTACACAGTTGTTAAGGTGCAAATTCCCTGCGAACCTCCCGGAAATTTGATGTGAGCTTAGGGTTCGCAGAACCCGGCGCCCTATGCAATCAACGTCCCCTCCAGATCAAGGGCAACCTTCGCGCCCCAATGCACCACCCGTCCCCGCCATTCATCCCCAAGATAATAAAAACGCAGACTGTCTTTATCTTTATCAATCAGGTTTTCCAGCGTTGCCTGTAATTGCCTCAGGCGCGCCGGGTCAATCAGGCATTCAAATACCGAATTCTGCACACGCTGGCCGTAATTCTGACATGCTTTCGCCACCTTGCGCAGCCGTTTTTTCCCTGCTTCGGTTTCTGTATTAACGTCATAAGTGATCAAGACCATCATCGAACTATTCTAACTCCAGAAGAACGGGGGGTAGGCATCCAGATCGCCGCGCAAGTAACGTGCCAACAACAGAGCCTGTGCGTGTGGGATCAGACCAAATGGGATGCGTTCTCTAAGATAAGGGTGAACAATCTCTTCCTTTTTCCGTTCCTGCCAGGCCGTAAGGACAGTTTTGCGTGTATCATCATCCATCAAGATTCCACCGCTTTCTTTTTTTGTAAACCCTTTCCCGCCGATTTGTTTCCGGTTGACCAGGGAAAGTGCCAGGCGGTCGGCAAAAATCGGACGCAATTCTTCCATAAGGTCCAATGCCAGCGAAGGGCGTCCCGGGCGGTCCGCGTGCAGAAATCCTACGTATGGGTCCAACCCAACCACCTCAAGCGCAGAGGCAACCTCATTGGTCAATAGGGTGTATAGGAATGAGAGCAGCGAATTCATATTGTCCAGAGGCGGGCGGCGGGAACGTTCTTCAAAGTAAAAGTCTTCTCTCTGCTGTAAAATCAATTGGCCGAATACGCCAAAATAGATTTTTGCCGCGCTGCCTTCAAAAGCCATCAACTCGCTAACCGTCTTGCATTGGGACAAAACATTGAGTGTTTGTTTTAGAAAAGCCGAGGCTTTGGAGAGCGCTTGAACATCCAGCAGCATGGAATGATCGCGCAAACCTCGTTCAATCACTTTGCGGGAATTAAAAATTTTCCCATACAGAAAAGACAGCGCAATAGGAACATATTGTTCACTTTTTTCTGAAACCTCGTATTGCTTTTTGCGCAGCAAGACATTGCCCTTTACTTTTCCGCTAACACGTGCCAAAAATCTGCCGTACGGTGTAAGAAAACACAAGCCAATATTGCGCTCGGAACACGCTCCCATCAACGCCGGGCTCACCCCTTGATAATTAAAACAAACAACATTCTCCAGATTATGGAGCGGCAGCCGGGTGGAAGTGGCTTCTTCTTTCTTGATGACGATATTCTCGCCATCAAGCGCAAGATAGACATCCGGAGAAGTAATATAAAGAACATTCGAGAGGTGTTTCATGCTCAATCTTCTTTAATTTGCTGGCTAATATATTGCGAAGCAGGAGGTATATTTTCCTGCAATTCCGGCAGGCAAATATCAGTCAGCGAACAATTCTTACAAGCTTTAGACGGTTTAACGCGCGGCGTATATCCGCGTTGATAGTAAGCATGCATTTCTTTAGAAATTTTTTCAACAAGAGCGCGCAATTCAGAAGTGAGCGCCACCTCGTGGCGATGGCGTGTTTGGCCATAATACAGCCACCCTGTGGGAATGCCGGCTGCCAGCATTTCTTCCAGGCATATTGCCTGCGCGCAAAGTTGCACTTCGTCCACCGGGTCGCGTTTGGGCTTGCCGCGTTTATATTCCACCGGGGCAGGCTGGTAGAAGCCCTGCCGCCCCGGTAATTTCACGCCCTCAGCCGCTGCAGTAAACTCAACAACATCGCAAACGCCCACCAACCCCAAACGATACGAGGCTACCGGCACAGCGCGCGCCGTAACAACGCCGCTCCGCGCCTCAACAAAAAAGGGGTCATCTACACGCTTGTGCAACAGTTTGCCCTCTACAGTGAGCACATTGTCCTGCCACTGTTGTTCAATATGGATAAGCGCCCACTGCCTGCGGCAGAACAGGAAATGTTGGACGCCCGAGAGCGGCAGCAGTTCATCCGTGGTGTATTCGGATCTGTTCAATTGAGTCTCTTTCTAGACCCTTTCGGCCATATTTATGACTACTTACATGTAGCATGGCTAGAAAATTCAATTTATTTGTTAGGTGCAAGTTTTATATTTTTTCGATAAGCGTCACACCCTGCGGCATACTAACTCTGTCAACGATCACCTCATAATCATCAAAGCTCCTCGGAGGATTGGCTGCCATTTTCTTGTTGACTTTTATCAGTTCAAATAACTTGTGAGCAGGTGCATTACCGAGGTCGCTTTCATGCTTAAAAACCAGGAACTTGCGCACTGCCATTTTGCCGCGCGCTGCCGAGCGATCATGTTCGAACATGTTCGCCAGTGCATCCCATAAAATCTCGATATCTTCTTCAGAGAAGCCTGTGCCTTTGGTAGGATCGCTGGCAAGTTTGGCAGATACATAACCTTCAACCCGATACAAACCATAGGGGACAATATGTTTGCGTCCCATCGTGCGTTCTTTTTCAGCTTCTTCTTCACGAGTTACGGTCAAGCGTGTGACGGTTACTTCCTGTTGGACAATCGGGTCAACACTGCGAGAAAAGTTCAATTGTACAGGACCACGCACCTGCCCACAGGACAAACCGGTGCTCATCACTGCGCCAAAGGTGCGGACATCGAAGAAATTAGAGCACATCCAGGCACGCGCACGCTGCACTCCATCAGGTTTGGCTTTAAAATTTTTGTCGTCTGCGGGCAGCTCAACTGCCTTATAGGCTTCCACATGGTTTTGATTTAAAGGAATACCTTCCTTGATGTAAATTCGATAGCCGGTTGCATCGTCTTTTACCATCTCGACATAATTGCGAATTTTGCGCTTTAGACACACGTCCGTGACAATACCATAACCAGTCTCTGGGTCAATGCGCGGCATATTCCCTGCGTCCGGGTCGCCATTCGGGTTTCCATTCTCCACATCGTAAAGCAGGACAAACTCATAGCGGTTAGAAATTGGTTTATTCATGGGGTTGTTCTCCTTTTGGGTTATAGATTCTTGAGTGCAAGTCTAAGCGGTTTCAGGTTCAGCATTTTCTACAGCATTCTCGCCATTTTTAGCGTAGAAGGCGGCGCGCTGATGATAGTAACCCAACACAAAAATACCTTGTTCATCCAGCGAGAGCCGCGTTGGGAAGGGGCTGGCTTCGACTAGATTCAGTAAGTCCTGGATTTTCCTATCCGTCACGTTACCGTATTCGGATTTAGCGGTGTGATGATGCGAGAGCCGTAGGAGCGTGGGGAAGACGCTTGCGGGAGATGCACAGGCAGACGTAAAGTAGCGGTCTTTGATTGTGGCATTAATGTTTTTTCCCAATGCATCCTTCTGTCCCTTTTCCAATACGGCGAACAACCGTCCCAGTACATAAGCGGGGTGAGTATAAGATTCGTTAAGTGACATTTGCAAAGCCTCCTCATAATGATTCTGTCCTTGACGGCGGTACTTCCGTAAGAGATGCGCCTTGATGTAGGCCGCTCTAATATAATTGATTTTGACGTTGCGTTTCCTGCCATCATCTTTACTTTCGTCGCTGTCATAGCGGATGCGGTTAATGAAGGCCGCATACAAACCTTCGGGGTATGGTGCGCCGGTAAGTATGGAGCGCATCAGCGCCCCACCCAGGAGCGACCAGGATGATTTGATTTCATCATCCCGCCGCGTCACTTTAGGCGAAACGCACTCTGCCAGGATTCGGTAGGGTGAAAGAAAATCGGGTTGATTGGCGTACTCCTTTTGAATGTTCAAGTCTTTATAGTGTTGCATAATACGTTCGGCAAATACCCCAAACGGTTCTGTGAGAAAGAAACGCACAGCTATACGCGCAGCGCTCGGTGCCAGCCCCAATACATAGAAACGCGTATTTTCGTCCAGTCCTTGCCGCAGCATGGCAATATCCATGGGTTTACCCTGTTCCACCTTTTCTGCCACGGCGCCCATCATTTTCTCTGCATCTTGATCATGCTTGAGGATTGCTTCGTTGTCTTCTATTTCGAGATATTCCGGATTCAAGAGCATGTAGAAGGTATCAGCGAAGCGCTTATCTGCACTTTCTGCCCAGTACACCACGGTGGTATCGCCCAGGTAGATTTTACGATTGAGATTTTGATTGGAAAGCAGAAAGTTAAGTGCGACGCCATAACCCGAAGCCACCCGCTGGCTGATGGGAGAATTCAAGCCTTGCCCCTTGCCATAAGACACAGAAGCATCCAGATTGAAACTGACCAACGAAGCCCCTGTGCTTTTGGCATCTCGCACGCCCTTGATATCAGGATGTAAGCGGGCAATCGGTTCAGTTTCGCCCGTCACCAGACATTGCATTTCAATTGCTTCTTGCCCGGTTTTATATTTTTCCCAAACGCGCCTGATTTCAGAATCGTCCAGTGTGTTCTGTCCTTGTACCTGAAAAATCAGATTGCCTCCTTCAAGCAAGCCTTCCATGTGACGGGCAATAATGGGATTCTCCTTTGCGTTTTGTGGATTGTACTTTTGTAAGAACGCGCTCACGGCGCGAGCGGCGGGGCTGTTGGCTTGCGAGAGGATTTCAGTATTGAGTTGACGAAAGGCTTCAAAGCGTTTTTGGGCGTATTCCGGGTCTTTTGCTTCTTTCCCGGTTAGCCCCAGCACATAGGCAGCGTTATCGCACAAAAAATTCGCGGCAACATTTACACTGCGCTTGACTTGTTCAGGGACATTGAAACGTCGCGGGCGTTCAACAGTACGATTACCAGTTTGAACAGGGACAACCAGAGGGATAATATCTAACAGAGTCCCTTCAAGCGATAAATTAAGGGCATAACTCACCGGTGCGTTGCTGTAAGCCGGTTCGGCGATCTCCACATCGGGGTCATTGCGCAAAATCTGATAGTAGTTGTAGAGCGCCTGTAAAATCATTGCCGCACCTCCACGCCTGTCAGGTCAATTACGCCATTCACCATTTTGGCGTTAAAAAACTTCGGACGGATATCGCGCGGATTGGAGAAATCCAAATCGTAGAGCATCCAGCCCAGGTGACGTTTACCGTTCAGCGGGCTTTTGGGAATGTCGTGTTCGTCTTCGATGAGTTCAACTCTGGCTGGAAACTCGCGCGTCCCAAGACAGGGGGCATGAAAATACTGTCCCTGCCGTAAGCGGCGCAGAACGATGTTGTAATGCCCTTCTTTGGTATCCCGCTCTCCCCATTCTTTTTCAACTTCATCGAAATGCGCTTCAATGACGTAATCCACGTCTTTCAAAACCATTGAGGCGCGCTGTTGGCGGTTATCTGTTGCCGAAATATAGAGCAGCTTTGGCGCGCCCTTCATTACCTGTAGGGCATTATCCACAGACCCTTTCTCGCTCACCTCGTTGCGGCGGATGTTGGTGAACTGGATATCACTAAGGACATGGATTTTATCTATGACCCAGCGGATTGCGGGTTTCCAATAAACCGCCTCGAGGATGCCGCGTGCCGCAGATGGGGTGATCACATCATAACTGACCCGTTCCACTTTCATTTCTGGTCGAGTGAACAGGGCATAGTCTCCACGTACGCGAATGGCTACTCCGTATCCCATAAGTTGAACCTCCTTTCATTTCACAATGGTTTGTTACCCAAACTAGAAAAACAACCCGTCCCCGCCGCCGCTTTCGGGGACAATCAGACCTCTGTCGAGGTCATAGGTATCCCGGAAATACTCCGGGCTGAGTACAGCAAAGGTATTATCAATCGTCAAAATCACTCCTTTCGTGCTTAATTTATCAAACTCGCCTTGATAAATCGAAACCGTATATGGCTGAAGTTTTCGCAAGGTGGAGAACGGATACTGCGTATATTTCAAGTCCTCGATTAAGTCTCTCGCCTGCTCGTCAAAGGGGATAATCACAGTTTCGGTGATATCCTCAATAACTTGGAACTGACGCGCCGCCGTCTCGAATTTGAATTTGCCGTGATCATCATCAAAACATTTCATTATGAGCTTGTAATCGAATGATATTTGCGGGTCTTGCAGGTTGTAGAGCAGGCTGAAATACGCCTCAATTGCCGGGATGGAAATTGGCATTTTGGCGTAGTCACGTAAAACCATACGAGAAACCTCCACTGCCTGTGAGATGAAGCGTGGTATTTTCTTGATGAAATCCGACTTTGGCTCGAAGATGAATAAATCACTCATCTCATAATGCATGTTGCGATTGACGCGCCCCGCTGCCTGATTAATAGAATCCAGCCCTGTAAGCGCGCGGTACCCGATCGGAAAATCCAGGTCAATACCTGCTTCCATTACGGTTGTTGAAACCACACGGCATGGTTGCTTGTTTTCCAGCCGCTTCCGAATCTCAGCGAGTTTCTGCTTGCGGTGAGTTGGACACATCAACGTTGAAAGATGGTAATTGCCCTCGCCTTGCAGCATCTGGAATAAGCCGCTGGCATGGCGACGGGTATTGACAATGCACAAAGCTTGTTCATGTGAGTTCAAGCGAGTTGACAGTTCTTCATCGGTTATCATCCCAAGATTTTTGATCTCTACCCGCCTGTAAAATTCAAATAAATTCTGCGGGTTGGGTGCGAGTTCTAAGATAGAAGTCCCTTCAGGCAGGAATTTCTCAAGTTCAGGCTGGGTGGCAGTGCAAAAGACTACGCTTGCTCCATAATTAGTCACCAATTCCCAGATCGCGTTCATCGCCGGCTTCATATACTCGCGTGGTAGCATTTGAGCTTCATCAAAAATGATGACACTCCTTGCAATATTATGCAATTTACGACAACGCGATGACTTGCTGGCAAAAAGTGACTCAAAAAACTGCACATTCGTGGTTAAAACGATGGGAATATCCCAGTTCTCAGCCGCAAGTTTGAGTTTGGCATAGGCGCTGTTTGTGCGGTCATCCAGGTTTTCGCCTGCCTCGCGCTTCTTTTGTTCCCAATCGAAGTTGGAGTGATGCTCCAACACATTCTCTTCGCCCAGAATCTCTTTGAATACCCCCGCATTTTGTTCGATAATGGTAGTAAACGGAATTACGTAGATAACTCGATTCAACTTGTGTGCTGCGGCATGATTGAGCGCAAACGCCATTGAAGCCAATGTTTTCCCGCCGCCGGTCGGAACTGTGAGCTTGAAAAACCCCGGTTTCTCGGTTGCTTTTTTCATACACGCTTTCAAGGTATCCGTGCGCTTACGGTTGATATCGGTTGTCGGATTCTCAAACCGGTGTAAGTAACATCGCAGTCTGTCCCATAAGGTTGGAATATCAACATATTCACCACGCGGCTTTTGACCTCTCATGTACGTTTCGGTTTCCTGAAAATCGGCATCAACTACTGCCGAGTAAATCATCCGGGTCAGGAAAGCCACCGAAAAACCCATCTGCCCTTTTAGAGGTCGAATAGGCAATCTTTGCGGAAATGGCAAACTTGTCAAATCTAGATCGTTTTTATAGGAGCTGTAATCACACAAATTTGTTTTCAGTCGAGCGGAAAGCGTACCATCTCGGGGTAAATCCGTTATGTCGCCGTAATCCAACAAACCACTATGATGGCCGCTAATGACATACGCCAGTAAGCGGGCAAGAAGTTCTTGCGGTGTGTTTTTGAGCAGTACCAGCAATTCTTTAGCGCCAGCAGTGGAATGATCAACGCGGAGTTTCTTACCAGTCAGCCGTTCCTGAAACTCAAACGAGTATTTACCCAGATCATGCACCAGCCCAGCAATATAAGCCAGTTCTGCCAAATTCGCCGCTTGCCCAAAGTCGCGCGCCATTGTAGCAGTGTCTTTCAAGTGTTCGATAAGCGGCTGCCACTTATTTCGTTCTTCACCATCCCGCCGATGGGCAAAAAACCGGGGTTGCAACTCATTCACCAATGTTATCCCCATAGACCATTGCCATCCTTTTCGCCTCCTCGATCAGCCCCGCCCGCAGCGTCTCCGGCGCCAGCACCTCCACATCCGCCCCCCAGCCGCGGATCCAGGGCGTCATCTCCTGCGGTTCGGCCACCCACGCCCGCCAGAGCAGGCTCCCGTCTTGCTCGTCGCGCACCTGTTCCGAGCGGTGCCATCGGGTTTCCCTCACGCGCCGCGCCGCTCGCGGCCCAAATCGCAGCACCACCTCCACCGGCTCTCCCTCCGTATACCAGATCCCCCACGCATCCTCCAGCAGCTTCACCGGGTCAAAATCTGCCGGAATCACATACTCTTCCCGCGTCATCTCAACCCGCTCAATGCGCTCCACTTTCAATGTCCGCAGTTCGCCCGGCAGCTCTGCACGGCCAATTACATATGTCGAGAAACCCACCGCCCCCGGTTCCACAAAATAAGGACAATAAAGGTACGTGTTCACCTCGCCGTTCGGCTTCCGGTACCAGATATGCACCCGCAGCCGCTCCGCCCATGCCAGCGTCAGCACCTCCAACACCCGCAAATATGCCGGGTCATACCAGCGGCCATGATCGTCCATCCCATCCGCGCTCTGCAGCAAGTGCTGGCTGATGCGCGGCGCAAGACGCTCCAGTGCAATCCCCAGCTTGCGCAGCGCCGCCGCAGCGTGCGGATTCTGGCGATCAAAACGCGTAGCCAGCAGCCGCGCCGCCAGATGCACCGCCATGGCTTCATGCAGAGAGAAGCGCACATGCACCAGGTACGCATTGCGGTCAATAAAGTATCGCCGCCCTTCCTCATATACCGGCGCCTCCAGGTCCGTCAGGTTGCGCAGCACCGTCGAACGGTTCACCCCCAGCCGCCGCGCCAGTTCCGCCTGTGTCATCCCTTGCGGGTGCGTTAACAGCAATGTTTCGATCTGATCCAGCCGGGCTGCCTTTGTCGTTGATCGGTTCATTTTCCCCTCGTCAATTAAATTGTACGCCTGCACTTATGCAGCTACTGCAACAAAAAACTTTTTTCGCCGATTAATTTATCAAATGTTGCTCTATTCCCCTGCAATTATTATACCGATTGCGCACACAGATCGGTTTTACAAATCAGTAAGGTCTCTATTGTCTCTCTTTCCATAGCGGCGCAGCTCAAATACACACTTCCCAACCTGTCTGCCGCACCTGCGCCCCTCCTCCTAATCCACCCCTCAGCGCTGCGCCCGCGCCCCAAATCGCGCCAAAACCTGTAACTTTTAACAGGTTAACCGATAACTTTTAACAGGTTGTAATGCGCGCCCCTCTGTTGTATAACCTCATTATGTCCCTTCTTATCCCATCCCCTCGCCATTCCTTTGCCGGAAAAGGAATTGTTTCTTTTTGATTTTTTTGCGAAACAATTCCCCCGCGGCATTCTCCCTTCTCCGCGCATCCTTTTGTAGGGGCGCAGCGGGAACAGTATGCTTCCCAACCTGTCTGCTGGTGCTGCGCCCTCAACGCCCCTCTTCGCTTCGGAGAGAGATCGGGGGAGAGGTAGCCTCATGCCAGAATCCCCCGCTCCCAGCAGGGTGGGTCTTTCGAATTTACCGTGGCATGTGATATGTGGGGGTCAAAAAAGCGCTTCGCTCTTTTTTGACCCCCGCTATTCCCCACGCCGGGAATTACCGGAGAAACCAGCATGGTTCTTGCAGCAAAACACATGTAAAATGATAAGGAATTCAACAAAGACCGGGTACCACCCAGGCCAAGAGGACCTCGCCATGAAAAACCGTTTGCACGTTTTGTTTGTAAGTTTCACCCTGCTCGCACTTACGCTTGCCTGCGCCATCACTGTGCCCACGCCCGCGGCTCTGCCCGACCCCAACCTGGCTGCCACCAACCTTGCTCTCCAGGTCACCATCGAAGCCCTCGCCGCCCAGTTCACCTCCCAGGCCGGAGCCAAACTGGTCGAGGAAACCATTCCTCCCGCCCCTCAAGATACCCAAACCCCTCTGGTCATCACCGCCACCCCCGAGCCAACCCTGCCCCCCACCGAAACCTCCCTCCCCACAGACACCCCCACCCCCGATATTACGCCCACACTCAACCCCGTCGAACAAACACGCCAGCTTGAAGCGCGCATCAAAGCCGCCAATGTCCTCATCTACGATGAACCAGACGTCCCAGGCCGCCTTGTGCCCCGCCTCAGCAAAGCCATCGCAGGAATGGGATTCTCCGGTGGCGCCGTTGTCAACACTTCCAACTACCTTGGCAACTTCGACCGTCTGCTGCGCACACAAACCTGGGATCTGGTCGTCCTCTCCGTTGAAAACCGCAGCCGCACCGAGATCGGCAGCCTGGGCCTTCTAGACCCCCTCTCCAACCACCTCGCCCGCGGCGGCGCGCTTGTAGTGGAAACCTGGAACCTCGATGAAGATCAGTCCGCCCTCGCCGGTCTCCTGCTCAATGTTTGCAGCGCCCATGTCGAAAAAGACTGGCATCGCGCCGCCGACTACACCTACGCCGATTTCCTCATCCCTGCATTCAAGCCCGACTCTCCCGTTTTTTCAACCCCCTATGCCATCAACCTGCCCCTTCGCCCTACCGTCTTCTGGCCTGGTGATGCCGGAGACCTGCTTCGCCTCGATACCACCGGCAGTTCACAAATCCTGGCAGGCGTTCTCTCCACCGACCCCAACAATTATGGGGTGCTCACCTCCTGCCTTAACGGCCGCATGATCCTGCAAACCTTCTCCACCCACGATTACCCCCTCTATGAAACCGTCCATCTCTGGCAGAACATGATGCACTATACCCTCGCCAATTCTTTATCACCAACCCGGTAAGTTTTCCCCTGTATTCTTAAATGAAACGCCGCCGGAATTTTAAAATTCCGGCGGCTGCTTTTTCTGTAAGCTTCCCCCAGCGCCAGACTCATGCCTCCGCTCCCGGCAGTGTCAAAGGCATACAGCTCTCCTCGCCAGTCCCCAGTTGGAAACAGCGGTCTTCGTCAAGCCAGTTGCGCAGCGTGATCTGTTCCACCAGCGCCTCCTGTCCATGTACCGCGGCCGCCAGTTCGCGCGCAATCGCCCAGCCGTTCGCTCCCACCTGATACGCTGCTGAAACATGCGGGATCCACGTCCGGTTCCGCAGCCATACCAGCACTCGTGGCCAGCCCTGCCGTAAAAAGATCTCCCGGCGCAGACCTTTCAAAGTCTCTACGGGTTGTGCCCTCAGGTATAAAACACCCGCCGCCGGGAAAAAAGCTGCCCCCTCCACCCTGATTTTAAAAGGCATGTGCCGCGCCGCGATTTCCGGCAAGAAATCCAAAGCCTCTTCCAGATGGCGCTCCAGCAGCAGCAACCGCAAACTGACATGAAACCAAGCGGAGACCTTAAGCCCGTTCTTCGCAAGCACCGCCTGTATCTGTTCCGCTGCCGCCAGCTCCAGCCGGATCGGCGCCAGAGCAATCACCCCCCGCCATTTGCGCGATTCTGGTTGCGGTGTCTGCTCCGGTTCAATCATCCCGCACTCCCCGCGCCGCCCGGAAAATAATGAGGGAGCCTCTGTTCACGCCAGTGCCCCCCCTCATCTATTTCTCCTCTTCCAGTTCAACATAAATGCGCTTGTTAATCCTGCCTTTGCTTTTATAATCCACCACCCGGATGCGCCCCACCTCCCCCGTCGAGCGCACATGCGTGCCCCCATCCGCTTGCAAATCCAGCCCCACCAATTCGACAACCCGCACCTCCTGGATCTGCGGCGGCAGCAGGTTGATCTTTGTGCGAATCAAATCGGGGATGCTGAAAGCCTCCTCGCGCGACAAAATGGTTGTGCGCACCGGCAAGTTCTTCTGTACTTCCCGGTTGACTGCCTCTTCGATCACGCCCACCAATTCTTTCGAGAGCGTCTCAAATTCGAAGTCCATGCGCCCCTTCAAAGGCTCCATATCGCCTCCGGTTACCAGTGCGCCGTAATCGCGAAACACCACCCCACACAAGATGTGCATCGCGCTGTGCGTCCGCATCAACTGAAACCGGCGCTCCCAGTTGATCTCGCCCTCTACCGTCTCCCCTGCAGCCGGCAGCCCCCCCTCTCCAGTCAGGTCATGCCACAACCCAGCCTCCGAACGTCGCAGTTTTACCACCTCCCAAATCCTATCCCCCAACCGCAAAACCCCCTCATCCTTCGGTTGTCCGCCGCCTCCGGGGTAAAAAATCGTCTGGTCAAGCAACACACTGCAGCCAGCCTCATCCACCGCCTCAACGACAGCCTTAAAATGCTTTAGAGAGCTATCCGTCTGATAAAGCAGTTTTGTCATCTTCAACCTCCCATCCCCGCCTCGTTGCTTTTTTTACAGGCGGTAAAACTTTTTCGTCCAAAAACCCAATTCAAACAAGTATAGTACAATTCAGCCGTTCCCATGGATGGCCGCGTTTGGTTCTTCGGGAATTTCTATGGTGAAATGAATGGAGAAATGGAGCTGCAATGAAAAAAGATGAACTCATCTATGGGAGTATCCTGGTGCTAACCGGCGGTACGCTTCTCTTTTTCCAACTCCGCCCCGATCTCATCCATAACTGGTTCGGAGCAAATTTCCCCTGGGGTGCTTTCTTTGCCATCGCCGGTCTGCTGCTCTTTGCTGCCGCCGCCCTCCGCCGCACCTGGGGGCCCGCCCTTATCGCTGCCAGTATAAGCGCGGCAGGCGGACTCCAACTCCTCCCCCCGCCCGTCACTTTCCTCCCCTCCCGGGAGATCCTCTGGCCGCTTTTACCGGCAACCGCAGGCCTGATAACTATCCTCATCAGTTACTGCGTACCGCAAAAGCGCGCGCTTCGTCATACCGGCTTCTCCCTTCTTTTTATCTCATTCCTTGCAATAATCGCCTTTTTCTCCATGGCATCCGCAAACCTGAATATGCACCTCACCTGGGCTACCCTGCTCGTCCTTGCAGGTGGATATTTTCTGGTACGCGCCTCCAGTCGGAGCGCATAAAAATCCCCATCCATTCGGCCAGCAGGAATTTCTCTCCAACCTATCTATAACTATTCCTAAAAACAACCGCTTGAAACAGGTACTGGTTTCGCCTGAGATGATTTAGCCTGTCAGTCACGGGAAAATATTCCGCCTTGACGATGAACAGCTCTTCCCGGCTTTCCTGAACGCTTGGACGAATTTCTGGAAATGGATTAATCTCACCTGGAGGCAAACGATTCCCTCCGGACTTTGTAATATGAATTTTGTTTTCTGGAAGAGGAAGGTTGACACTATCCACCCATGGGGGAAAGGCGCATAATGAATAAGAGCGTCAAGGTTGACATAACCGCATTATCCTAATTTAAAAAAGGAGAAAGAATGCCTGCAAATGGACGAATTGAAGTCAACGAGAAGTTTTGCAAGGCTTGCGGCTTGTGTGTTGAAACATGCCCGCAGAACGTACTCGGACTTTCCGCCAGCCGGATTAACGCCAAAGGCTATCACCCCGTCGAACTGATTCAGGCCGGGTGCACCGGCTGCGGAATTTGTGCCATTGTCTGCCCTGAGGCAGCCATTGCTGTCTACCGTGAAATTGTCAGGGTTCGAGAACCCGAATTTTAGGAGACGGCCATGACCAAGCAGCTTCTTAAAGGAAATGTTGCCATTGCTGAAGCAGCGGTACGTTATGGCCTCCAGGCATACTTTGGCTACCCGATCACACCACAGACCGAACTGCTCGAATACTTGTCCAAAAGAATGCCGGAGTTGGGGCGGGTATTTGTCCAAGCTGAAAGCGAACTGGGTGCAGTTAATATGGTTTACGGCGCTGCTTGTACAGGAGCGCGCGTGATGAGCTCATCTTCCAGCCCCGGAGTCAGTCTGATGCTGGAAGGTTTGTCATATATTGCCGGAACCGAGCTGCCTGCCGTCTTCGTGGATGTCATGCGCGGCGGCCCGGGCCTCGGAAATATTGCCCCCTCCCAACAGGATTACAATCAGATTGTCCACGGAGGGGGGCATGGCGATTATTATCCTATCGTCCTTGCACCTGCCAATATTCAGGAAGCCATTGATTATATTGGGCTTGCTTTCACCCTGGCAGAAAAGTATCGCTCCCTGGCTATATTGCTAATTGACGGTTGCCTTGGGCAAATGATGGAACCAGCCGAACTGCCGGAGATGCAGCCTGTGCGCACAGTCTACCCGGCTTGGGCGGCGCGCGGCGCTGCCGGGCGTGAACCTATCATCCATACCTCCATCTACCTCAACCCCCTTGACCAGGAAAAAACCAACCTCCGCATCCTCTCCCGCTGGCGGGAAGTTCAAGCCAAAGAGATACGCTTCCGCGGCTATTATCTCGATGATGCCAAGTACGCCATCATTGCATTCGGAACAGCCGGCCGTGTGGCACTCTCCGCCGTTCGGGCTGCCCGCAACGCCGGTATTAAGGTGGGCATGTTCCGGCCAATTACCCTGGCGCCGTTTCCTGCCCAGGCAATCCGCGAGCTTTCGGAACGCCTGGAGGGAATTTTGGTGGTCGAGATGAACAGCGGTCAAATGTTGGAAGATGTCCTTGCAAACACCCACAACCGGGCTGCTGTAGAATTTTATGGCCGCCCGGGCGGTAACATCCCTCTGGCCGATGACATCCTTACCGAAATCAAGCGTATCGCCCAGGGAAAGTCAACTCTCAACGGGCACCCGCGCGACCGCTGGGTTGACCGCATGCTGGCAGCAAACCCAGGAGCGTAAAATGGATGAATTTAGCAAAGAAACATTGGTTTACGAGCGCCCCAATACGCTGACGGACTTCACCACACACTACTGCCCTGGCTGTACGCACGGGATTGCACACCGTCTCACTGCCGAAGTTCTGGAGGAAATGAACGCGCGCGAGCGGGCTGTCGGGGTAGCTTCTGTGGGATGTTCCGTTTTTGCGTACAATTACTTCAACTTTGACTTCGTCCAAGCGCCGCACGGCCGTGCTCCAGCGATGGCAACCGGTGTCAAGCGCCTGCTGCCAGACCGGATCGTGTTTACCTACCAGGGCGATGGCGATCTGGCTTCCATCGGTATGAGTGAAATTGTTGCGGCTGCGGCGCGCGGCGAAAACATTACCGTCGTCTTTATCAATAACACCAATTATGGTATGACAGGCGGGCAAATGGCCCCTACCACCCTGCCCGGACAGGTAACCACATCTTCCCCGCACGGTCGGGATGTCGAAACCGCCGGTTTCCCCATCCGGGTTTCGGAAATGCTTTCAACCTTGGATGGCGCCACCTATGTCGTCCGGCGCAGTCTGCACGATCCTAAAAATATCCGGATGGCGAAGAAAGCTCTGCGCATCGCATTCACCGTGCAGGAGCGCGGCCTGGGGTTTTCCATGGTGGAACTCCTTTCCACATGCCCCACCAACTGGGGAATGACACCCATGGAATCGCTTCATTGGGTGGAAACAAAAATGATCCCTTATTATCCGGTCGGTGATTACAAAGTCGCACCGGTAGTTGCGGAAATCAAGGTCTAAGCGGAGGGAATCATGCAGGTAGAGATAATGATTGCTGGTTTTGGTGGGCAGGGTGTTTTGTTTGCCGGCCAACTTCTGGCTTATGCAGCAATGAACAAAGATTACCATGTAACCTGGTACCCGTCCTATGGCCCCGAAATGCGCGGTGGAACTGCAAATTGCACAGTAATCATTGCGGATGAGGAGATTGGCGCACCAGTGGTCGGTTACCCGCAGGTGATCATGGTGATGAACCGTCCCTCTCTTGACAAATATGAGGGCATCGTCAAACCTGGCGGCTTCTTGATTGTCAATACGTCTATCATAGACCGTGCAGTAGAGCGTAAAGATATTCAGGTAATAAATGTGCCGGCAAATCAAATTGCAGAAAAAATAGGAGATAAGCGCATGACCAATATGGTCATGCTGGGCGCGCTGCTGGCAAATTTACCTTTGCTCAGCAACGAGGAAATTGCTGCGGAACTCCGTACCCACCTGCCGCAGCGCCACCAAAACCTTATCGGTGCAAATATTCAAGCGCTCGAAGAAGGCGCTCGTTTCCAACAGGAGCCGGCTTAATTCCTGTATTATAAAGAGGGTAGCCTCTGCCGAATCCGCAAACCCAAGTAAAAAACTGCCGCAGTGTTCACACATACTGCGGCAGTTTCTTATTTCCCAAATCAGCTTTATTGCACCGGCACCAGTACCAGCGCATACGGCCCAATCAGGTCGTTATAAGCATAGACCACGTTGCCATAGCGCGTGCTGGGGACCACCCGCCAAGAATTTGATTCCTCATCGAAAAATTGAACCGTTACGGTCATCCCTGGGGGAACAACAAACCCCTCGGGCAGATAAAACTTGAACTCCATATTCCCATCCAGATAGTTCAGGGTGGAACGAACCAGCCCAAAAACATCCATGAGGAATGGAGACCCTACCATTTCATTGCCGGCTGGCACGGGCAGAGGGGAATTGGTAAGCAGTGGTTTCATGCCAAACGTAGTGCCTGAAAACGTCGAGTATCCTGGCACTTTAACCTCGGCCAACAGATCTTCACTGCCATTGTTTTTTGACAGGAGTTGGAAGATCAAATTGCGTCCGTTGACCAAGGTGCCCGTATTTCCTTCAGTCCCAATATACACGGGGATTATGATGTCCCCCAGTCGCTGTATTGGCGCCGGAACGGGTTCAGCATCCGGAGGGGGGCAGTTTCCGCTGCAACAATAATCTGCCCGGTAATCCACCCATCCTCCGCTGATTGTATACGGAGCGCTCCCATTGCCAAACGCGTTAATCCCATAAAGATACACGCTCCCGCCGCCGCCCACATCAAAACCATACACCCCATTATTGTTTGCCTGGCTGCAGAACACAGCGGTATTTACATTTGCCCACGCCGAAAGCCCTGATCCCGCCAGACTGGAATTGAAGTAAGACCGGTTGACGACCGCGCTTCCACCTGCAAATAATCGTAAACCATCTTGGGTTGTGCTGCTGAACTGGCTATTGATGACGTAGATATCTTTGTTGCCGCCATAATCGTTATCCACCAAGCTATGCCGGGCGTTGTTCAACGCGACAACATTAGACAACGTCACCAGGTTGTTCGCTGCAACATAAAAACCATAATTCCCGTTGTTCGAAAACTGGCTGTCCGAGATTAACACAGTCGCCCCGCTGCCTTGCACCTGGATATCCGCACCATCGTCACCATTCCCGGAGGAAGTCACTCGCGTTAGTTGCACAGCGCCGCCAGAGCCTGTTTGGTTGCTGATCGTCAACCCGGTACCGGATGGATGGTTGAGCGTCAAATCCTCTAAATTGACAACCGTGTTATTGTTACTGTCAAACCCAAGCCCGCCTTGAATGGTCATGTTATTGAGATAAAAAGCGGCATTGGTGAAGTTGCTGAAGGTCAAGCCGCTGGTGAGAATAGTAGAAGATTGCCCCGCGCCCCGCAATTCGAATGCAAGTGGTGCGGTATTTAAACCCCAATTAGCCGGCGCAATAGTTTGTCCACCGGCAAACGTCCCCGCCTCAAAAATGATGATCCCCTTCTGGTTTGGCGCGAAATTATGAGCATATGCATCGGTTAGCGCATCATCGAACGTGGCGTGAGACGCGCCGCAGGTAAGCACATGCGTGTTAATATCCTCCCAACAGAATTGAGGATCAGCCAGAAGGATATCGGCAGCCTCTTGAGAACCAAGTGGCACGTTCTCTCCCGCGCTGTTTACAATCGTGATTCCCAACCCGGCCTCAGCAGTCGTTGCCAACAAAGCATTGATCGGGTTTTCCTCATCCGCTGGATTCGGGTCAGAAGAGGTCTGGGGGGCAACCGTTGTGGGTGATGCCGTGCTTACAGGGGCCGTTTCGGTCCCCTCAGGGGTGGGCGACTCAGCGGGTACCTCAGATGGGCTTCCTTCCGGTGTCTCTGCAGGCGCTTCCTCTGTTGGGAGTACCTCCCCTTGGGGTTCAGCAGGGGGTTCCGGCGTCTCCCCTTCAGCCAGCGCGCGAGTAGGCAGAGACAGGGAGAACACCAGCATCAACAAAATGGCCAGTGTAGTCAAACGACTCAAGCGACTCCTTGTAGTTAACATAAGACCTCTCTTACGGCGCAACCGCACCAATACCCCATGTTTCTTTGAGTATACAGAACAGCCCTTTCAAATCGAAGGGCAGAAATGATCACAACCAAATCTGTTTTAATTATAAGGCAACTCAAGGCAATGTCAATGTAGAGTTTTTTATTTTTGCTTCTCAATAATTTGCATAGAGACATCCTGTCAAAAATCGAAAATTTGGCTTGCATTTGCCCAGAAAGTATGTTATTATGGCGCCACTAAAGTTGATGCGGAAAAAAATCGCTCCCCGTGGAGTGGTTTTTGTTTCGCATAATTGCCTTAATAGCGATTATTTCCGAGAAAATATAACATTTCTAAAGAGGGTAACTCTATGGCTATCTCTTTCCTGACACAGGAAGGCTATCAAAAACTTCAGGAAGAACTCGATCAGTTACGAATCGTAAAACGCAGAGAAATAGCCAACCGGCTTCACGAAGCCATGGAAGGCGGCGAATTGATCGAAAATGCCGAATATGAAGCTGCTAAAAATGAACAAGCATTTGTAGAAGGCCGCATCAAAGAACTCGAAATCTTGTTAGCGACCGCGCGAGTTGTGGAAGAATCTGAGATTGACCGTGAGGTGGTGCAGGTAGGGAATAAAGTAACCATCCAGGAAGAAGGCGCTGAGCTTGAAACGTTCACCATTGTAGGCGCGGCTGAGGCAAATCCGAGTGAAAGCAAAATCTCCAATGAATCTCCGATTGGCCGGGCCTTGATGAACCATCGTGTAAACGATAAGGTTCGGGTGGAAGCGCCAGCCGGTTCTTACTGTGTGCAGATCATCAAGGTA
>JADLFQ010000106.1 GCA_020845515.1 Anaerolineaceae bacterium
ACTCAGATTAGCGGCAGCAAATTAGCCTTTTCGCGCGACCCCCACCAAGCCGTTAAGAATGCTCATGTCATCTATACAGACACGTGGACGAGTATGGGACAGGAAGAAGAAAGCAAAAAAAGGGAACAGGTGTTTCCACCTTATCAGGTGAATGAACAACTTGTCTCTGAAGCTCAAAAGGATGCCATTGTGCTGCATTGTCTGCCGGCTCATCGAGGTCAAGAAATTACAGACCCTGTAGCTGATGGTCCTCATTCTCGTCTATTTCCCCAGGCGCATAATCGTATGCATGCACAAAAAGGTATCTTGGCTTTTCTGCTCGGGAAGGAATAAAATGGATTCGCAAGATTATATTGCATTGGAAGAGAAGTTTGGAGCGCACAATTACCTTCCCCTGGATGTTGTGATTTCTCGTGGAGAAGGTGTTTGGGTTTACGACGTAAACAATAACCGCTACCTCGACTGCCTAAGCGCATATTCAGCCGTCAACCAGGGACATGTTCACCCAAAAATATTGGGTGCACTCATCACACAAGCACAAAAAATTACATTAACCTCACGAGCCTTCCGTAATGATCAACTTCCCTTCCTTTACAAAGAGCTCTCGGAATTAACTGGCTACGAGTTGTCCTTGCCCATGAACAGCGGTGCAGAAGCTGTAGAAACCGCCTTGAAAGTTGCTCGAAAGTGGGCATATCGCATCAAAAAAGTCCCTCGTTACAAAGCAGAAGTTATTGTTGCTGCCGGGAATTTTCATGGCAGGACAATTTCCATCGTTTCCTTCTCAACAGAGCCCTTATATCGAGATGATTTTGGTGAGTTTACGCCCGGCTTTGTCATCGTGCCTTATGGCAATGCGCAAGCAATCCAAAATGCCATCACCCCAAATACCGCCGCAATCATGCTTGAACCAATTCAGGGGGAGGGCGGCGTCGTTGTCCCTCCTGCCGGATACCTTGCGACAGTCAAAAAACTTTGTGAGAAACACGAGGTTTTATTTATTGCCGACGAAATCCAAACAGGGCTGGGTAGAACTGGAAAACTGTTCGCATGCGACTATGAAAACGTCCGCCCGGATATCATGATTATTGGCAAAGCATTATCGGGAGGGTTTTATCCTGTCTCAGCAATTCTGGCAGATCAGCCGATTCTGAATTTAATTCAACCCGGAGAACATGGCTCCACTTTTGGGGGCAATCCTTTAGGCGCAGCTGTTGCTCGAGCGGCGATAGAGGTCATCACCAAAGAAAATTTAGTCGAAAATTCTTTTCGCATGGGGGAATACTTCATGGAACAGTTAGTCGAAATACCCAGTCCCCATGTCAAAGAAATTCGAGGGAAGGGTTTATTAGTTGGGGTTGAACTTAAACGAGAAGCCCGTGGTGCAAGAAGATTCTGTGAAGCCCTTAAAAATAATGGCATACTCGCAAAAGAAACTCATGACCACATTATCAGGTTTGCCCCGCCGCTCGTAATAGATCGCAACACAATAGACTGGGCACTCGAAAGGATTAGGCCTGTTTTAATGATGGAATAAGGGGCCATAATTACTCAGACAGCGGGGTCTCCCGGAAGATAACCAAGGGTTAACATGGAAAGAAAAGCAAAAATTATTGCCACAATCGGGCCAGCCTCACAAGATGAAGGTGTTCTTCATAAAATGATCCTCGCCGGGATGGATATTGCCCGATTTAACTTCTCGCACGGCACACATGAAGATCACCAACAGCGGCTGCTTGCGATTAGACAGCTGTCAGATTCCCTGGGAAAACCGGTAAGTATTCTCCAGGACCTCCAGGGGCCTAAGCTGCGCGTTGGAGCTTTGCCCCGAGCCGGTATTCCTCTTGTAGGAGGCAATATAATTTCGCTTGTTACACCTGAAAATCTGCCTGGTAAATTGTCTCAGATTGTTTCCATACCGGTGGATATCCCCGACCTGGCACAAACCGTCCAGCCTAGAAATCACATTTTGATGGATGATGGAAAAATAGAGGTCGTTGTAACTGAAGTGGCCGAAAATAGTCTTCGTGCGAGAGTTTTAGTAGGCGGAGTGCTGAAGAGTTTTAAAGGAGTGAACCTCCCTGGTACTGACCTTAAAATCCCGTCTTTAACATCGAAAGATCTCAATGATCTTCGATTCGGACTGGAAATTGGCGTAGATATGATCGCAGTTTCCTTCGTAAGAAAAGCTCAAGACATTCTGCAAGTTCGTAAAAATATTCAGCAAACTCATCCTCACATGTCTACCATTCCGATCATTGCAAAGCTCGAAAAACCGGAGGCAATTAAAAATCTGGATGAGATTATTGAGGTTTCGGATGGAGTTATGATTGCGCGCGGAGACCTCGCCGTTGAAACCTCGCCGGAATCGGTGCCGGTGCTTCAAAAACAGATTATCAAAGCTGCAAATCACTCCATAAAGACGGTCATAACCGCAACTCAAATGCTCGAATCAATGATAACAAATCCCCGGCCAACCCGTGCAGAAGCCTCTGATGTTGCCAATGCAATATTCGATGGCAGCGACGCCGCCATGCTCTCCGCGGAGACGGCAGTAGGGCAATACCCGATCGAAAGTATTGCGATGATGGAAAGGATAATTCTACAAGCGGAAAGTCGCTTTGGCGAATGGGGAACATGTAGATTCAAAGAGGCCGCCACTGCAGACGATGCTATTTCAATCACAAGAGCTGCCCGGGAATTGGCGCATGATCGTAATGTTGCAGCGATTGCAGTCTTCACACAGAGCGGTCGTACCGCCCTGTTGATGTCCAAAGCACGCCCTCAGGTTCCAATATTGGCCTTTACACCTGATAGAACAACTTATCAAAAACTAAATCTCTTTTGGGGAATCACCCCATTTCTGGTACCTTTTTCAAATACAATTGAAATGGCTTTGGAGAATGTAGGCAAGATGATCGCCTCCTCAACGAAAATCCAATCTGGACAGCAGGTGGTCGTAGTTTCCAGCTTTCCGCTTACGGATGAGAGACAGCCTCCAAATTTCGCTCTGCTTCACACCATCGGTGCACCAGAAAACACATATAAAATCTGACCAATGGCCAAACAAAAACCGGTGCGACTGAATACAGTTATTGTCAGGTTGCTGATATGGCAACTCATTGCACCTACTGCTCTGATTGGCTTTATCTTATTAATAATTAACGGTTATCAGGCCTACAGCGCAGTTCAACAGAATCAACAACAAACTGTAATAAGCATTGCTGCGCGGCTGGATGATTATCTGAAAAACTCTCGCCAGTCTCTGGCGGGTCTGGTGAGTTTAGCACAATTACAACCAGATGCACTGCCTTTATTTATGCAAGCTGTTCAGCAATCTAACCCTATTTTTTCTACCATCTATTATCTAAACTCCGAAGGGAAAGTTATTGATCTAACACCCTTTGACCCCTCATTTGTCGGAATTGATATGTCAGCCCAGCCGTTTCTAGCAGTTTTAAATCAGCCAAATTCTTCCTATTTATCAAAACCGGTTGTTTCTCTCATATCCGGCAAACTCGTTGTTACACTAGCCACAGAACTGCCCAACAATCACCTTTTAGTCGCGGAAATTGATCTTCAGAGAATCCAAACACTGGTGTTAGGGACGGATGCTGGCGCAGGTTTTCCGGTGGGAGAAATCTTCATTACTGATGAAAAAGGGAATTTGTTAGCCCATCCTCATGAGGCCTTTGTTCAACAACAACTCAACCGGTTTGATCTGGTTGAACCGGTAGCGTTTTTCAATATTTTTGGATTGGTCAGAGGAGAGAGGGGCTTAAGCCTAACAACCAGCAGTTGGGCAAAAGAAGCACCCTGGTTGGTGACCACGCAGTTGCCCTTACAGCTTGCTTTCGGGCCTTATTTGATAACAGGCACAGTACTATTTGCCTTATTACTTTCTCTTTGGATTTTAGTTGTCACTCGGATCAGGGATCGGCTGATTGCCGAAACTGCTACCCCGCTTTCCCACTTAAGCCGTTCTGTCAAGCTTCTTTCCAGCGGCGATTTTTCATCGCCAACTTACCCTTTAAAAATTCCAGAAAAAATTGAAGAGATCCGGGACTTATCGGAAGACTTCCAGCAAATGTCTCGCACCATTCAAGAACGACAGACAGCTCTTCTGAAATCAGAAAAACAAGAGCATGAACAAAGAATATTGGCTGAAGCTCTGCGCGATACAGCCGGCGCCCTTACGAGCACGCTTGATTTTAGTGAGGTTCTAGAGCGAATTTTAAGTAATGTTGGTTTGGTTGTTCCTCACGATTCGTCATCAATTATTCTGATTGATGACGATGGCGAGACCGCCCATGTTCTTGCCAATAAGGGAATGCAGCCCGGAATTCAATCAAAATTGCCGTTCCAAAACCCTGGTCTCACCATCAGTCAGACGGCAACTCTCCAGATGATGCTTAAGACAGGGGAAACCCTGGTGATTCCTGACACCCTGCTAGAACCCAGCTGGCCGAAAAGCGGTGAGAGCGCTTGGGTACAGTCGTATGCAGGAGCCCCCATTGAAGTTCAGAACAAAATTATCGGGTTTATTAACCTTTATAGCAAAACACCAGGGTTTTACCATCGCGCGATCTCTGAACGATTAAAAGCCTTTGCTGATCAAGCGGGCGTGGCTCTCAATAATGCCCGTTTACTACAAGAACTTCAAGAAGCCTATGACAAAACATTGCAAGGTTGGTCCAAGGCGCTAGAATTACGCGATTATGAAACCGAAGGCCATACGATCAGGGTTGTCGAAATGACAGAACGGCTTGCAATTCGGCTGGGAGTAAAAGAACCGGAATTGACCTATCTTAGGTACGGCAGCCTGCTTCATGATATTGGAAAAATCGGCATCCCAGATTCAATCCTCCTAAAAAAAGGCCCATTAAGTTCGGAAGAATGGCAAATTATGCGCCAACACCCAAAACATGCCTATGAGATCCTTTCCCCAATCCCCTATCTCAGGCAGGCAATAGATATCCCCTATGCCCACCATGAAAAATGGGATGGCAGCGGTTATCCGCGCGGGTTAAAAGGTGAACAAATTCCCTTCGCGGCTAGAATTTTCGCAATCATGGATGTTTGGGACGGCTTGGTTTCCAGACGGCCCTATCACGAACCCTGGCCTGAAGAGCAGGCGCTATCTTATATCCTGGATAACTCCGGTGTGCACTTTGACCCCGGAGTTGTTTCCGCTTTTCTAAAGCTCTACGAAGACGAATTAAAATATCTCTCAACATATTACCGGAGTTGATATGAGATTAGTCAAGGTGGATATACAAAGCAGACGGGAGGTGAGCCGGTTTATTGAATTCCCTTTCAAACTATATCCAAACCACCCATTTTGGACTCCTGCTTTACGCTCGGAAATGGCTGGTGTATTCAACCACGCGCATCCTTTTTACAAACACTCTAACGCAGATTTCTTTTTGGCGGAAAATGAGCACCAGATATTAGGAAGAATCGCTGTTCTCCAGAACAAAAAATACAATGCCCATCATCAGACAAAAACTGCTTTTATATATTATTTTGATGCGGTAGAAGACAGCCAGGTGTCCACTCTGCTGTTTGAAGCTGCCGCGGAGTGGGCAAAAAAAGAACAACTTAATCGTCTTCTGGGGCCAAAAGGCTTTACTAGATCCAGCGGGGTCGGAGTGCTTGTAGAAGGCTTTGAGTATCTTCCGGCAATGGGCATCGCATACAACCACCCCTATTATGGGGCGTTATTTGAAGAATTTGGATTCACCAAAGAAACCGACTTCCTTTCAGGATATATGGATTATTCTCATCATCTCCCTGAAAGGATTTTGGAAGCGGGAGAAAAAATAAAAAGGCGAGGAAACTTTTGGACAAAAGAATTTACGAATAAATCTGATTTCCGGAAGTGGATCCATGTTGTGGAAGAAGTACACTCAAAAGCATTTGCCAACAATCCAAATTATATCCCTTCCACAAGTGAGGAATTTCAGATGATGGCTACTTCCATGATGCAAATATCCAAACCAGGTCTAATTAAACTCATTTTGAAAAAAGACCAGGTTGCAGGGTTTATAATTGCATACCCAAACGTTAATCGTGCCATTCAAACGATAAAAGGGAATCTTTGGCCTTTCGGGTGGCTGAAAGTATTGAAAGAGAAAAACCAAACAAAATTATGTGATCTCAATGGGCTGGGGTTGCTACCAGAGTATCAGGGGGCCGGTGCAAACCTTTTGCTCTATAGTGAGCTTGAAAAAACACTCAGACAGAGTCAATTTCGTCAAGTGGAATTGATACAGATAGACGAGCGAAATGAAAAGAGTAAATCCGATATGGAAAATATGGGTGTCACCTGGCACAAGCGGCATCGCACTTTTGAATACCATCTTTAAAAAGATCTAAACTTTTTTGTTTAATGGATTGGAATAAAGGAAGAATTCGCATGTTAAGAACTCTCGTTCAAACACAAGAACTGGCAAAGCACCTCGACAATCCCAACTGGATAATTATTGACTGCAGGTTCGACTTAGCCCAACCAGATTGGGGATTTAAGGAATACCTGGAGTTTCATATACCTGGCGCACAGTATGCTCATTTGGATCAAGACCTCTCCGGGGCAATCTCCCCTGAAACTGGAAGACATCCACTGCCAGACACCCAAACATTTGCTCAAAAGCTGGCAGCCTGGGGGATTGACAATTCCAAGCAGGTTGTCGCCTACGATAATGTAGGAGGGTCATTTGCAGTGCGTTTATGGTGGCTGCTGCAATATTTTGGTATTCAAAACGTAGCGATCCTGAACGGGGGCTTGGGCAAATGGATTCAAGAAAACCGGCCAACTAAAAGTGGCATGGAGAAAGGCATTGCCCTGCCTAGCATCCCCCTTCTGGCTGCTCATCACGATTTACTTGTTACAACAGATGAAATGATGCAGAAATACTCAGATCCTGCTTATCGGATCATTGATGCGCGCACCCAGGAGAGATACCTTGGAGAGCATGAGCCGATTGACCCCGTCCCCGGGAGAATACCCGGCGCAATCAACCGTTTTCACGGAGAAAACCTCCAACCAGATGGCACTCTTAAACCGGTCACGATCTTAAAGCAGGAATTTACATCGTTATTGGGGAACATCTCGCCGCAAAACATAATCGTCTATTGCGGATCGGGCGTTACCTCCTGTCACCATCTCCTGGCCTTACAGATCGTCGGCTTGTCAGGCGCCCGACTATACCTCGGCTCCTGGAGTGAGTGGATTCGCGACCCCAAGCGCCCAATTGCACGGGGCATGTGAAGCCAAGCCTGTTCAAAGTCAATTAGAGCATCATTTGATTAAGCCTGCCGATACTTTCCTTTGGCGGCCGTAGTCGTTCCTCTGTTAATCGATTCAGAGGAGTTTCAGGCAGTACATAGAGATCAAATAGGGAAGGCCGGTAAGGCTCGATGTAAAGCAAACCCGTAATCAGCAATTTCTTCTTTTCGGATTCATCCAGCATCTGAAATGCACGATGGCGGTCCGTCGGATCGTAGTCTTTCTCCAGCTTCTTTAACCTGACCATAGAACCATCATGCAGGATAACGTCTCTGGTTTCGCCTTCCTCAAAACAATCAATTACAATTTCTTCCCTGGAGGGAACATAAGTCACCTCGTGCAGCGGGGCTTCCAGCGCCTTACCCCCCATATAGGAGTGCATGGAATTCTCATGGTTATGAAATGTAACACATGGACTAATAATATCCAGCACAGCAATTCCATTGTGACTGAGGGCTGCCTTTAATAATTCTTTTACCTGCTTCGGGTCTCCCGCAAAGGAGCGTGCAACAAATGTAGCATTGGAAGCCAGCGCCTCCATACAAATATCCACAGGTTGAAATGCGTTTACCCCCTGTCTTTTTAACCTTAATCCCTTCTCTGCGGTAGGGGCAAACTGACCCTTGGTCAACCCATACACGCCGTTATTCTCCACAATATAAACCATCGGGATATTTCGTCGCACTAGATGTTTAAATTGTCCCATACCAATACTAGCTGTATCACCATCTCCGCTAATGCCAAGGCCATGTAGTGTATGATCTGCAAACAACGCCCCTAGCGCCAGAGAAGGCATTCGCCCATGCAAACCATTAAAACCAAAAGACCGGCTCAAAAAATAGGTCGGGCTTTTACTTGAACACCCAATTCCACTAAATTTAACTATCTTTTCCGGGGAAATATTCAGCTCATAACAGGCAGTGATAATTTGACTGGCAATTGAGTTGTGCCCGCATCCCTGACACAAGGTACTGGGAAGTCCCTTGTAATCGTTGCGCACGCATTCCACTGTATTTGTGTGCACCAGGGAGTGGACAACTGCGTCTGTATTCATCATTTGGAGGCCTCCTTGGCAGAAATCTGTTCTTCGATCCAGTTAGCAGATAATGGCAATCCATCAATTCGCGCAACCATCTTAAGCTTGGTAGCTTGTTCCGGGAATTGGATGGTCAATAATTGCTTCAACTGTCCGTCACGATTGATCTCGACCACAAAAACGATATCATGCGCCTCAATAAACTTTCTAATTTCATCATCAAATGGTATGGCTCGGATCCGCATGTGATTTGTCGCGATCCCTTGTTCCGCAAGTTGATCACGGGCTTCCTGAATTGAAAAGTCAGTCGAGCCAACCGAGAGTATGCCAATTTTCGCACGAGCCATCTCCCTCAAGATGGGTTTTGGAGTAAATTTTTTCGCCGTCTCGAATTTGAGCTTAAGCCGGCTCAACGTTCGCTCCCAAACCTCCGGATCCTCCCGATAAGCCCCGTACTCATCATGCCCGGTGCCACGAGAAAAATACGCCGAGCGTGGGTTCTGGTTTCCCGGCAAAGTGCGGTATGGGATTCCATCTCCATCAATATCCAGATAGCGCCCCCATTTTTCGCCAGTTTTCTCCAATATCTTCTCCAAGTCGTCTTCCCATAGAACTTTTCCTCGATCCATTGGTTGATCGGGATATTCAAAAGGCTCTGAAATCCACTGGTTCATGCCCAAATCAAGGTCACTAAGAACGATAACCGGCGTTTGCATGCGCTCGGCAAGATCGAAAGCCCGCCATCCAAATTCAAAGCACTCCTTCACCGAGCCTGGAAAAAGCAGAATATATTGGGTGTCTCCGTGTCCAATAAAATTTGCAAAGGTAATATCGCCCTGCGCGGTTCGAGTGGGTAATCCAGTACTGGGTCCCACTCTTTGAACATCCCAAACTACAACAGGCGTTTCTGTATAGTAAGCAAGTCCAAGATATTCCGCCATCAAACTGAGACCCGGCCCCGAAGTAGCAGTCATCGCCCGCAGGCCTCCCCAGCCAGCACCTATTGCCATTCCAATTGCCGCGATCTCATCTTCAGCTTGAATCATTACGCAGGTCTCTTTTCCTTCTTCCTTTTGGTCTTTCCTCAAAATAGGCACATATTCGTGCATGGTTTCCGCAAGTGAGGTGGCCGGGGTAATCGGATACCAACCGACAAATTGAACCCCGCCGTAAATTGCTCCTAACCCTGCTGCCGTATTTCCATCTGATATAATGCAGTTAACGTTTGCATCCATTGACCGAATGAAATATGGGTCGCTTTTTTTAAGATTATCCTGTGCCCATTTTGCGGCAAGGTTAATAACGTCCAAGTTAGGTTTGATTGCAGATTCTTTTCCTTTGAAGTGAAACTCCAGTGCTTGAACTACATTTTTCATCTTTATCCCAAGCAATTCTGCCAAAATACCCACATATACCATGTTGGCAGTATAATCTCGCAGTTTTGCCGGGATCCCTACAGTATTTAATATATTATTGACCGGCATGGGATAAACGTGAATATCTTCGCGTCTAATATGCAGCTTAATTTCATCGGAATAAAGCAAAACCCCACCGGGAACAATATATTCTTGTTCTTTTGAGAAAGTTATCGGGTTCATCGAAACCACAATATCGTCTTTTTCAAGTCGCCCCAGATAACCATCTTTGCTCACCCGCAGCGTATACCAGGTGGGAAGCCCTTGAATATTTGAAGGGAGAATGTTCTTTCCTGAAACAGGCACCCCCATCTTGAAAATCGCCCTAAGCAACGTTGTGTTTGCAGTCGCGCTGCCAGAACCATTGATTGTACTGAAGGTGATGCAAAAATCATTGATGACTGCGCCGTTTTTTGGAGGGCTTGTATCTTTAATTTGTACGGGGTTTGCGAGTTCCATGAATACTCCTTCTTCACAAACTCTTGCTGATCCCTATTCAAACTTTTGGCTTGAGGGTTGCTTTGCGCGCTGCAATAGGAGGTCTTTGTGCTCAATGAGCGCGAGATACCCCGCGGCAAAATCTCCGGTAAGGATACTATCCACAATCCTTTGATGATAATTCCACACCTTTTGGAGATAAACTATATCAGTATACACACCTAACCCAAAGTTTTCGCGCAATTCCCAATAAGCTTCCAAAATTCCGGAGACGAAAGGGTTTCCGAGGCGCGAGTAAATAGTAAGGTGTAGTTCTCGATGTTCAGCATGGGGAATCTGCCCCGACTGAGCACTTAGTTTCTGCATTGCCCGCCCAATTAAAACCTCTAATTTCTGTTTATCCTCAGGTGTTAATAACTCAACAGCATGATACCAATATGCCGCTTCAATTTGGTCCCGTAAATCCGCGAACAACTGAAATTGGGCAGGGTCACTGGCAATAGCATACCCCACGCTTTTATAAACTGCGGGGCTGAAGGAATAAGGAACTCGTTTGGTTCCAAGTTTTGGTTTGACATCCACCAGACCGAGCGCGCGTGCAACCTCAAGCTGCTCTCTCAAGCTGGCAATGCTAATCCCAAGTTCCCGGCTTAATTCCGTTAAAGTGGGGAGACGCTCTGTTTCCAAAGGTTTTTGAGCTGCAAGATACCGCAAAAAATCCGATAGTGTGTCGGCTGAATTGTAGCGGGAGTAAGAAGGGGTTGTTTTATTTATCATATTAATCGGATGATTAACTTATGCTAATATTATAGTCATCTGATAGGGCAATGTCAAGCGCTTAGAGTTAACAGCACCCTATCAGATTAGCAATTTATAAAAAATTTTTTGGTTCAGGAAGAATATAAATCCAAATTACCTGCGTTTTCTCTCTGGATTTCTGGGCTGAACTGGAGGGTTCTTTGGGCTGCCAACATTCTCACCTTCCAGGATCTGGATCTCGTCGCTTGAAAATTTATGTTGAGTGTTATCATCCATCTGAACGGTTACAGTTTCACTCAGCGCACTAATATCTACAACCTTGCCTTCTCCCCGAGGGGTCATCACCCTTTTATTTTTCTTGGGAAGTTTTTTATGGGCAGTTGCATACGTCTCATATTCATAAATCAAACAACAACGCAACCGCCCGCACATACCTGTGATTTCTGTCGGTGTTAAAGAAACTCCTTGCTCCTTTGCCATCCGGATGGAAATGGAATTAAAATCACATAAGAATTGCGAACAGCAGCGAGTTTCAAGTCCGCAAGCGCCCATTCCACACAGTGTTTTGGCAACATCACGCGGCCCTATTTGTCTCAGTTCCACCTGCGCGGGGGCATAGGCTTTTTGCATATCCTGCCGCAGCGATTTGAGCTCTACCTTATCCTCATTCTCCGCGTTGAACAATATCGTCAAGCGGCTGCCGTCAAAGCTATACTCGGCAAAGACAATTTTCACCCCCTTCAGGCTTAATTCTTTCGATCGTTTTTTTCCATAAGCAAGAACATCTTGCTCCTTGGCTTCCCACTGCTGCCGCAAAATTAAATCACGGGGCGTCGCCAGGCGTTCAATTGATTTAAGTTTCGCATCTCCCTGGGTTGTATGGCCTTCCAGCACTTGAGCAACACGGCCAATTTGCCACCCCCGACTGGTTTCAACAATAACCGCATCTCCACTTCGCAATTCAGGGAATGCACTGCTGTCAAAGTGATAAATCTTGCCAACATTCACAAAACGAACGCCAGCTACAGAAGCATAATTTGTCATCTGTTAATCCACAATATTAATAACCATATCATCCCGCGATTGCATTGCAGCAACGCTCAAAGCCGCTGCTATTTTTCCGGCAATTTCCTTGAATGCTTGAGCAGTTGCAGAATCCGGCGCGGAAATTACAACCGGGACGCCAATATCACCGCCAATACGTACCGCAGGATCAATCGGAATTGCACCGATAAAAGGGACACCAGCTGCTTCAGCAAGTTTTTCGCCTCCGCCGGAGCCGAATAAATCCATGTGGCTGCCGTCAGGCATCTCCAGATAACTCATGTTTTCCACTACGCCCAAAAGCGGGACGTTTAATTGCTTGAACATAGAAAGACCGCGCGCGGCATCGTCTACCGATACCTGTTGGGGCAATGTAACGATCACTCCTCCGCTAAGAGAAGTTGACTGCGCCAGGCTCAACTGTGCATCCCCTGTTCCCGGCGGAAGATCAATCACCAAATAGTCAAGCTCTCCCCAGGCAACATCATCGAGAAACTGTCGGATTGCCGAGTGCAGCATTGGTCCTCGCCAGATCAAAGGCTGACCAGGCTTAACCATGAAACCAATAGACATTACTTTGACCCCATGCGCTTTAGCAGGGGTCAGCTTGCCCTCTGTGGTCGGAGGCATCCGCTCAACACCCATCATTGTAGGAATATTAGGCCCGTAAATATCCGCGTCCAACAAGCCAACTTTCGCTCCGCTTTGGGCTAACGATACAGCAATGTTAACCGCCACAGTGCTTTTTCCTACACCTCCCTTTCCCGAAGCAATCGCGACAATGTTTTTCACCGGCAAACCAAGCCCGGCTCTGTTTCGGCCATCCGACGGAACCGAAGCACTCATATTGACGACCACTTCTCGTACGCCGGGTACTGTCAATACAGCCTGACGTGCCTCCGTTTCAATCTTTTTTCGCATCGGACAAGCCGGGGTTGTTAATACAATAGTAAATTTGACAGTGTCTGCATCAATATGAACATCCTGAATCATATTAAGTGTGACCAGGTCTTTGTGTAATTCGGGTTCTTGCACTGTGCCAAGAGCCTTTAAAATGTCTTGTGTCGTCAACTGTGTGCTCATACTCTCTCTATGCTACCTTTCTGTGAGGGAGGTCCCAGAGCTCCCTTCGCTTTTCTGTTTCTTTTTGATAAAGTTTTCAACTTCTTTTTTACACTGCGCAAACTGTTCCAATAAATCTTTGTCACTGCCGCGAAACCGGCGGATTGTTTGATGAGCGCACACCGTACATCCACGCATCGCTCGAAACGAATCGGCATTGCAGGTCGAACATCCGCCCAGTCGCGTCATCATCAAAACAAACGCATACTGCTCAATCTCGACAGCATGGGTTGACTCTAACCGCTTTACCAAATCGTTCCACTGGTTTCCTCTCAAGCCAGCCAAGCTGGGGATCACCCGCAATGGAAACAGGAGTTCAGTGTCCGAATTATACATGCTATGCTCACCTTAATTCTATCAGGATTTGGAAGAAGTTTTTGCCTCTTTTTCCATCCGACTCGCTTCCTCCCTGGCGAAATTTTCGGGTCGGATGCTTTGATAATACACTGCCGGTTTCAAAAGTTTTTCCAACGCGTAGATATGTTCTGCCTTTCGGTCATAAGAAGCAATTTCAAAATCGTGGTCCATTTTTATAGCGTCAAATGGGCAATATTCCGCACAAAAACCACAGTTCATACATATATCAATATCAATATAAAATGCAACTGGTGCTGGAACCGGGCGTCCCGTAACCGGGTCAGTCGTCCGTTCGATCCAAATGCACTGCGGTGGACATACCTTTGCGCAAATGCCACAGGAAGTACAGCGAATTTTCTTTTCGCCGCTCTCAAGTTCATCATAAACTAAAAATGGCAGATAGCGGAATTCCTCCGGGATGATCAACTTCTCTTCAGGATACTGAACAGTAAATATTCCTCTTACCGTGCTGGCGCTTCTCTCTCTAACACCTTGTTTGGTAAAATACCTGCTTTTTCCTCTCCTAAGGTCTTCGGCATAAGTCCCAAAGAAGTGTCGCAAAGTTACGCCTAATCCCCGGATAATACCCCAGCCATTCATCAGCCTACTCCTTCCTAGCGGTCAACCTCGCCAAGCACAATGTCAATCGAGCCCAGCAATGCCACCACGTCCGCAATTTTCTGATTTTTCGCCATTGTAGATAAGCTGGTGAGATTGATAAAAGAAGGAGCCCGTACATGGTAACGCCAGGGATTCGGTTTCCCGTTGGATATCACATAAAAGCCCAATTCCCCCTTGGGTCCCTCCACACGCCCATAGGCCTCTCCGGCCGGCACCCGCACCTGATACTGAGGCTTGCCATTCATCACTGCACCCCCAGGGATATCCCGCAAAGCTTGTTTAAGAATCCGCAGGCTCTGCCGCATTTCCTCTACACGAACAAGGTAGCGGTCATAAATATCTCCGTGAAGTCCATAGGCAACATCAAAATCAAACCGATCGTAAATACTGTAAGGGTCAGCCTTGCGCACATCATAAGGTACGCCTGAAGCTCTTAACACAGGACCGGCGGCCGATAAACCTATCGCCTCCTCAATCTTGAGCACCCCAACCCCCTCGCAGCGTACCCGGACAATATCATTTTTAGTCAAATAGCGCTCAAACTCATCCAGTTTTCTGGGCAGCCGGTCAATCACCAGATCTTTAATTTTCCCCAAGACGCCGTCAGGCAAGTCGCGCACAACTCCCCCAAACCGGAAGTAATTGCACATCATTCTAGACCCCGAGGCGGCCTCAAAGATATCCAAAATCAGTTCTCTTTCCTCTATTGCATATAACGCGGGTGTAAAAAATGCCCCTAAATCATTCAAAAGGAACCCAATCGAGAAGATATGGCTTAGAAACCGGGTAAGCTCAGCCATAATAACCCGGATATATTCAGCTCTCTCAGGAGGGTGGACATCCATCAGCTTTTCGACCGCCAGGGCATAGCCAAAGTTGTTGCTCATAGAGGAGATATAATCCAGGCGGTCAGTAAAGGGCATATTTTGCACAAAAGTGTTTCGCTCTCCAATTTTCTCGTGGTTTCGATGAAGATAGCCCATTACCGGCTTAAGAGATAAAACCGTTTCTCCTTCCAGGGCAACCACCATCCGGAACACCCCATGCGTTGAGGGGTGTTGTGGCCCCAAATTAACTACAATATGATCTGTTTTAAAATCGCTCTGTCCCTCTTTTGTTAAAGATAACAAGCCCTCATAAAGCGCAGCATCACCCGCAGGTATCCATTGATCCGGGTCGAATGCTGCAGGGTACTGCACGTTATTTTTATATGGGTTTTCTTCTTCAGTTCGTAAAACGTGCCCATCGGGCCAACGGCTTTTGAAAGGTTTGTTTTCGTCTTCAAAAAAGGGCTCCCGCCAATCTTTTCGAAGAGGAAAGCCTTCAAAACCCTCCCACATCAGGATTCTGCGCAAGTCAGGATGTCCTTCAAACCGGATCCCAAGCAAGTCCCAGGCTTCGCATTCTTGAAATTCAACCCCGGGATACAACGGCGTGAGAGAAGGAATAACTGTCTCATGCCGTGAAGCTTGTACTTTCAAAACAAATGCAGGTCCTCCGATTGTTTTATAAAAATGGTAAACAACTTCCATTTGATCTTCAGGGAAATTATCCACCCCTGTTACCGAAGACAAATAATCATACCCGGCTTCATCTCTCAAAGAACGACAAAAGGGGACAAGCTGTTCCGTTTTAATAAAATACCCTCCAAACCCAGGGCGCGTATCCGCGAGAAGGCTGTCTCCATAGCGGGAGAGCAAATCTTTGATGCCGTCAGACGAGGTCTTAACCAACATGAGAGTCCGCCTCTTCAATATTTGTTGGGGAAACTTGTTCCTCCATTTGCAAATTTTCTTGAGCTCTCCGTTTAATCAAATCAAAATCACGTGGATCCATCAGGTCTGGACCCAAAACCGGAATGGGGATGGGGCTTGAATCCCCCTTCTTGTACCATCGCACGGTTTGAATGGATTGCTGGTCAATTTTCTCCTGCAAAGCCATCAGGCCATACAGCAAAGCTTGTGGAGTTGGCGGACAGCCTGGGATATATACGTCCACAGGAATAAAACGATCCACACCAGGCACAACGCTGTACCCCTCTTTGAAAGGACCGCCGCTTGAGGCGCAAACGCCCATCGCTACAACATATTTAGGTTCTCCCATTTGGTTGTAAAGCCGGACAATTGTTGGAATCATTTTCTTTGTAACTGTCCCTGAAACTATCATGACATCCGCCTGCCTCGGACTTGCCCGCATTACCTCCATCCCGAACCGCGAGAAATCATACCTGCTTGCTGCAGCACCGATCATTTCGACAGCGCAGCATGCCAACCCGAACATCATCGGCCATAGCGAATTCCGCCTGCTCCAGTTATAGATTTTATCCACAGTTGTTATGGCCACCTGGTGTTGTATTTCCGGAGGGATTTCATATTTCGGGTTATTCAGTTCTTCGTCCATCAGCCACCTTTCGGGGTATATTGTTCTGAGACAATTGTAGCATCCCGCCCCGATCTGTCAAGAATTCTATTTAACAAGTTTATTTTTGTTAAATACCTTATGATGATACAATATGTTTATGAGTAAGCCTTCAACCGTTGGAGAAATCACCCGATATCTCGCTAAAAACATCACTGCAAGCACAAAAGACTTTAGTCAGGCCTTACAATTGACCGAGCAAAATATTCGTTATCATCTCGAAAAGATGATTAAGTCAGGCGTTGTCCATGCAGTTGAAAGCAAAGAGCTATCCCCAAAATCCGCAGGAAGAAAAAGGCTGCTATATACACTAGCCCCCAATCCTTACCCCAATAACCACGCCCGTCTGTTGGATGCAACACTGAAAGTGCTTAAGAAAAGCAGAAAGTCAAATCTCTTAGAGATTGCACTGCGCGCTATAGCGCATGAGATGTTCCCCAAAAATGGGTCCAGTTCCTCTCATGTCGAGCAGCTAAATGATGCCATCAAACAATTGAACATTCATCACTACGATGCACACTGGGAAGCCGGGTTTGACGGCCCACAGTTCGTATTCCAACACTGCCCGTATGCTTCTTTGCTTGCCGCTCATCCAGAATTATGCCAACTCGATTGTCAAATCTTGCATCATCTCACTGGCACCCCCTATGCATGTCTATTTTCAGCAGTAGAACCGTTCCGTACAACCTGTGTGTTTTCTCCAAAATAATCAAGCAGTAGCATCATTCCACTGTTACAGACTTTGCCAGATTTCTGGGCTGGTCAACATCCAGCCCCCGATAAGAAGCAATGTGGTAAGCAAATAACTGCAAGGGTACAACCGTGATCACCGGGCTTAACATCCAAGGTGTTTCGGTCACCCAAAAGGTATGATCAGCCAGTTTTGTCGCCCGCTCATCACCTTCTGTCGAAACTACAAGCACATTGCCACCCCTCGCTTTCGCTTGTTCAATTTGGCTGAGCATTTTCTCATACCATGGGTCACGCGGCGCGATCGCCAGTACCGGCATATCCTGATCCACAAGCGCAATCGGCCCATGCTTCATCTCCCCTGCCGGGTATGCCTCTGCATGGATATACGAAATCTCTTTTAGTTTTAGAGCTCCTTCATAAGCAATAGGCATATTGATCCCCCGCCCAAGATAGAGCATGTTCTTTACATCTTTCATCGCCCGCGCGACTTGCTGAACTTCCTTCTCTCGATTAAGGCACTTTCCGACCAAATCCGGGATCAAGCGTAAATCGGAGACTAATTTTCTCCGCTCCTCTGCCGGAAGTGTTCCGCGCAGTTCACCTAGCAAGACTGCCAACATATATAAATCCACGAGCGGGGCCGTGAAGGCCTTGGTAGAAGCAACCCCAATTTCCGGCCCGGTCTGCATGGAGATTTGTCCATCTGCCAGCCGCATCGCCTGCGATCCAATCGCGTTTACAATAGACCAAACCACCGCCCCGCGATGACGAGCCTCTTCCATCGCGGCCAGTGTATCAGCAGTCTCACCCGATTGGCTGATAGCCAGGACAACCGTATTTTCGTTTACCAACGGTTCCCGGTAACGAAACTCTGAGGCAATATCTACTTCCACCGGAATGCGCGCGATTCGTTCGATCAGTGTCTTTCCCACCATCCCCGCGTGCGCAGCAGTCCCACACGCTGTAATAATAATTTTTTCAACGCGTTTACTAAATTCGGGTGTTAGATTCAGCTCCGGCAACCTGATCTGGCCTTTTTCAAAATCAACCCGCCCGGCCAGTGTATCGGTCAGTGCACGCACTTGTTCATGGATCTCTTTTTGCATAAAATGCCGGTATTCACCTTTTTCAGCCGCCACCGGGTCCCAAGAAATCGAATGAATGGGGCTTTCCACGCGTTTTCCATCCAATGTCTGAACTGCGACCCCATCTTTCTTCAAAACAGCCATTTGAGAAGATTCTAGAAAAATTGTCTTGCGGGTATGCTCCAAGATAGCCGGAACATCGGATGCAATAAACATTTCTCCTTCCCCAAAACCCACCACAACCCCCCCCGCATTTCCAATGCGCGCTGCAACAATCTTATCAGGTTCATCAGAAGACATCACTACTAGTCCATGGGCACCTTTTATATCTTTCAAGGCTAATCGCACTCCCTCAACCAGGCCATTTCCTCCGCCAATATACCGCTCGATCAGGTGAACGAGAATCTCGGAATCCGTGTCAGAATTGAAAGCCACCCCTTCATCTGCCAGTTCCTCTCGTAGTTCAAGAAAATTTTCCACAATGCCGTTATGCACAACTACCACCTTACCAGTTGTACCCAAATGTGGGTGTGCATTCCGGGCACTTGGTGCGCCGTGTGTTGCCCAGCGGGTATGTCCGATTCCTATGTGACCGCACACAGGCTGATCATTAACAAGCGTAGATAGCTGCGCCAGCTTTCCAGCATCCCGCCGGATTTCAATCTTTCCGTCTTGTATCACAGCTAAACCTGCCGAATCGTACCCTCGGTACTCCAGGCGTTTCAGTCCGTTTAAAATAATTGGCGTCGCATCCCGATCACCGATATACCCAACGATTCCACACATGGTTTAATTCTCCAATCTTTAAAATATTTGCAGGGAGAGAACAAAATCTCCCGCAACAAGCCCGCACGCTTTGTTTTTGCAAAGGTAGTGGTAAATTAATATTTGAAACAAGAAAAAGATTGGGAATCACCCGGAAGGCTTCCGCTGACCTCTCGATTTTCCCGGTCTAAAGATCGGTTAGCCCTGCCCTGCGGCAGAGAACCTTCCTCCTCGTCATCCTGAAACCAATTTAGGAAGTGATTCCAGGCCCGTGCGCTTAATCTTTTTCGCTGTCTTTTTTTGTATTCTACCTCCAGCTTTTTGTACAGCTTATTATAAGCGAAAATAATCCGTCATCTTCAGCCTCCACTTCTTTACTGCTATAATTCATTTTTTGTAAATAGAAATATTCATCAGGGCTTTTAAGGACTGCGTACAAGCGATAGGATCGCGCCATGACCGAAACACTTTCACCTGAAGTCGCCCAAGAACCATCTGTTGTTAGAAAAAATTTTCGCAACGTACAGATAGATGCGATTGCTATTGGCCTTACCAATGCAGCGGCTCCCTTTTTGCCCGTTTTTTTATCTCGTTTAAATGCAACAACACTGGAAATTAGCCTTTTAACGACCATGCCGGGTATTACGGGGCTTCTCATGGTTTTGCCCTTGGGCCAATTTTTACAAACAAGAAAAAACATTATCCCTTGGTTTAGTACAGCCAGGCTCTTATATATCCTTTCTTACGCGTTAACAGGTCTGGCAGTTTATATGTACCGCGATCGTACACTAATTCTCGCGATCCTCATCATTTGGGCACTGGCGACACTTCCGCAGACACTCCTAAACATAACCTTCCCAATGGTCATGAACGCAGTGGCAGGCCCCAATCGCCGTTATGAATTAATGGCACGCCGTTGGTCAATTTTAGGCGTCTCTACTTCCATCACCGTACTCATCATTGGCCAGGTGCTAGAGCGGATCCGCTTTCCAAACAATTATCAGGCTATTTTTCTTGGCTTATCCGTTGGCGGGGTTATCAGCTTCTTCCTCTCTAGACAAATCTCTCTCTCGGAAACTCGTTCACCGGAGATTCCCAAAAGTGAACCGCTCATTCAAAGGATGGCCAGTATCTTTCGGCTTGTTCGTGGTCAGAAAGCTTTTGTTTCTTTTATCTCAAGACGGTTTGTTTTCCTCATCGGCTTCTCAATGACATTGCCACTATTTCCCATTTATTACGTGCGGGAAGTTCACGCCCCTGATAACTGGATCGCCATCTTCAACACCATCCAAACTTCTATTGTTGTCATTGGATATTTATTTTGGTCCAGACAATCCCGCCGGCGGGGAGCACGGTTTATTCTCACCCTAACGACAGGCGTGTTATCGTTTTACCCAATTCTTACAGCTTTCACACATGATCTGTGGATCATTGCTCTCTATGCCGGCATTGCTGGAATTTTCCAAGGCGGTATAGACCTTGTATTTTTTGATGAACTAATGAAAACTATTCCACTTGAACTTAGTGCCACCTTTGTATCCATTGCACAGGGCGCACAATACCTTTCAACAATTTTTGCACCTCTGCTTGGAACGCTGATTGCCGATTCCTTTGGCGTTGGAGGAGGATTGATCTTGGGGGGGCTATTTAGATTTGCAGGGTTTTTACTGTTTTTGCTAAAGAAAGCATAGAGGCTCTTCTCATCTTATTATTAATTAAAGGCGGTAACATTATTAGTTATCTTACCGGTTAATAGGATTTTAGAGTATGAAAACTAGAAAAAAGAATCGAACAAAAACTGGCCCATTGCTTTTAATTTTATTTGGCGTACTCTTAATTATTGCAACCTTTTCCCTGCTTTCCACAATTAATAAACCTGCTGCAGCATCAAAACCCGCCTCTGCCCTGTTTCCTCTTGATCAAATTAGCAGAATAGATATTTCCGAGTCAAAACTCGCTTACGATAATAATCAAGCCGTATTGTTAGATGTCCGTAGCCAAGCAGCTTATGATGCCCAAAGAATAAAAGGGGCGGTGAACATTCCCCTCTCCGAGCTTGAAACTCGCTATCAAGAATTAGATCCAGAAGCCTGGATTATCACCTATTGCACCTGACCAGCTGAAGAATCAAGCGCTCGTGCAGCGCAAATACTCCTCGGCAAAGGATTTAGAAAAGTCACCCCTATTTTGGGCGGGTTTGGAGCCTGGCAGGCCGCCGGGTATCCTGTCGAACCATAAGGATATTTTTTGCCGTGCGCACCTCTCCAACCTTGTTTGATTACACGGCAAACTTATTCGCCCGATTTTCTTTTAAAATCTTTCATAAGTAATTATTTGTCCTTAGGGAGAAAAAGCGTTATAATGAACGTTGGCAGGGAAGAGACCAGTTAACCCTGGCGCCGAAGGTGCAAATTTGAGAGCGGCCAGCTCCAGATGAATCTCTCAGGTAAAAGGACCCTGTCAGCGATAGAATCTCTGGAAAGTCGTAAGACACCGACGGGGCAAGCCTATGGCAGGTGAAACTCTCAGGTTATAGACAGAGATGTATGCGGCCTACAAGCTCGTATACGTCTTTTTAATTTCTTAACAACCTAAATCTAAACCAGGAGCAGCCAGATGAATATTCCAGAAAATCTAAAATTTGCACAAAGCGACGAATGGGTCAAATTGGAAGGCAATATCGCTACAATCGGAATTTCTGATTTTGCACAGGAACAGCTTTCCGATATCGTATACGTTGAAATTACAGTTGCCAGCGGAGATAAAGTCAAAAAAAATAGTTTGGTAGCGACAATGGAATCTGTCAAAGCCGCAGCCGACGTTAACAGCCCCGTCAGCGGAACCATAACTGAGATCAACGATGATCTGGCAAATGCCCCGGAGACGGTAAACTCTGATCCATTTGGAAAAGCATGGCTGGTAAAACTTGAAGTAGATGATCCGTCTGAATTGGATGCACTTATGGATGCATCCGCTTATCAATCTTATTGTTCAAATCGGAGCCACTAATGTTTGTCCCTCATACTGATACCGAACGCGAGGAAATGCTGCGCGCCATCGGTGTAGATAGTTTGGAAAAACTTTTTGAAGCAGTACCTTCCAAATACCGTTTTCCAAAACTTGATCTTCCAAAAGCATTATCCGAGATGGAAGCAATGCAACAACTCTCGGATCTGGCTTTCGCCAATGAATCTGCCCGCGATCTAGTGTCTTTTCTTGGTGCTGGCGCCTACAACCACTACATTCCTGCAGCAGTTGATAGTATTATTAGCCGAGGCGAGTTTCTCACCGCTTACACTCCCTACCAGCCGGAAGTTTCACAGGGTACCCTGCAAGCAATCTTTGAGTACCAGAGCCTGATCACAAGTCTGACCGGCATGGATGTGAGTAATGCGTCTCACTATGATGGCGCCACCGCCACCGCAGAAGCCGCGGTGATGGCTTATTACAATTTTCGCGGTCGTCGCAACAAGTTTGTTATCTCCCCGTCCGTTAACCCTCAATATCGCGAAACCTTGCGAACTTACCTGCAAGGGCATGACAAAATTGCGCTCGTGGGGGACGCAAAAGATGCAGATCCCCTCTTGAAGCCGGAAGATCTCTATGGTCTGATTGATGAGGATACGGCGCTTGTCATCGTTCAATACCCTGACTTCTTCGGCAGGATTTTTGATTACACAGCTCTTGCCCAAAAAGCTCATGAAGTAGGGGCGCTCCTAGCTGTGGTCATCAATCCAATTGCGCTTGGTATGCTAAAAACACCTGGTGAATTTGGCGCCGACATAGTCGTTGGCGAAGGACAACCGCTCGGTATTCCCCTGTCTTTTGGCGGCCCTTATTTAGGAATTTTCGCCACCCGCTCCGACTTTATCCGCAAGATTTCGGGGCGCCTCGTCGGTGAGACAGTGGATGGTCAAGGAAGGCGTGGCTACGTCTTGACCCTTACTGCACGCGAACAACACATCCGGCGCGAGAGAGCAACATCCAATATTTGTACCAACCAAGGCTTGATTGCCCTGGCTTCCACCGTCTACATGAGCTTGCTCGGTAAAAATGGCTTGCGCCAGGTTGCAGAACTGTGTTATCACAAAGCCCATTACGCTGCAGAAAAAATCGGCTCGATCCCTGGTTTTGACTTGTGTGCAAATGCCCCATACTTCCACGAATTCATGGTCTGTTGTCCCGCACCTGTTGAAGAAATCAACAGTCTTCTCCTGGAGCAGGGAATTTTGGGTGGATATGACTTGGGAAATGACTACCCTTCACTAAAAAAACATATGCTAATTGCGGTAACAGAAATGAATTCCAAAGAAGATATTGATGCACTCTGCGAAATCCTTGAGGAGGTCAACAATGACTGAGCCTACTATTTACGAACTGTCTTCCCCAGGGCGTCGCGGTGTTCGCTATCCTGATTCTGATGTCCCCCAGGCTCCCCTGCCAACAGATTTCATACGCAAAGACTTGCCAATGCCGGAGCTTTCCGAGTTGGATGTTGTCCGCCATTTTACAAATCTCTCCAAGCTCAATTACTCCATTGATGGCGGGTTTTACCCGCTGGGGTCATGTACAATGAAATACAACCCTAAAGTCAATGAACAAACAGCTCGCCTGCCCGGTTTAGCCTTCACGCACCCCCTCCAACCAGTCGAAACAGTTCAAGGTGATCTGGCATTGATGTTTGAATTACAGGAATGGCTCAAAGAAATCAGCGGCTTTGCCAGCATGACTTTGCAGCCTGCAGCTGGGGCACAAGGAGAGTTTGTCGGCGTCATGATCATTCGCGCCTATCATCTCTCGCGCCACGACACTAAGCGCAAAAAGATCCTCATCCCTGACTCGGCGCATGGCACCAACCCCGCAACTTCAGCAATGGCAGGTTTTGACGTTGTTGGCGTACCCTCGGATGCCCGCGGCAATGTTGATCTGGAAGAACTGAAGAAAGTATGTGACGATCAAGTCGCCGGATTAATGCTCACGAATCCCAATACACTTGGCCTCTTCGACGAAAATGTTCTCGAAGTGATTAAAATTGTCCATGAGGCTGGCGGATTGATCTATGGCGACGGAGCCAACATGAACGCGCTGTTGGGTATTGCACGCCCCGGAGATTTGGGGATTGACGTCATGCATTTTAATCTCCATAAAACCTTCTCCACCCCCCACGGCGGTGGCGGCCCGGGTTCTGGCCCTGTAGGCGTTGCAAAACACCTGGCAGATTTTCTCCCTGCCCCCATCGTAGATATTATAGAAGAAGGTGATGAGGACACACCTCCGCTGTATGGCTTCGTAACACCATCCAAAACCATCGGCCGCGTAAAATCCTTCTATGGACATTTTGGAATGTTGGTACGCACCTATACTTATATCGCTATGCACGGCCCGGATGGCATGAGGAAAATTGCAGAAAATGCTGTTCTAAACGCGAACTATCTGCTTTCATTGGTGCGCGACAAGTATCATCTGGCCTATGATCGCATCTGTATGCACGAATTTGTTGTGGAAGGTCATTGGGGTGATGCGCCTGAGGTTCACGCTCTGGATATCTCCAAGCGCCTGATGGATTACAATTTCCACCCACCAACAAACTATTTCCCTCTCATTGTGCCTGAAGCATTGATGATCGAACCGACGGAAACCGAAACCAAACAAACTATCGAGGCATTTGCCAACGCATTAAACAAAATTGCGGATGAGGCGCATTCCGATCCTCAGCTTCTCAAGGATGCTCCGCACAACACCCCAATTGGACGTTTGGATGAGGTGCGAGCCGCAAAGGAACTGGTCCTCTGTTGTTGGATGCCTGAACAAAACGCTTAATCCCGACACCAGGATAAACTCAGAGCCGCTAAACTCTGCGGCTCTGATCTTTTAATAATTGCAGGTAGCTGCTGTAAAATAAACTGGGACACTTTCCAATAAAGTGAGGTTGGAGCATTATATGGAGAAAAAATCATTGCAAAATATAGGTGAATATACGAATTCTGTAAAAATTTTCGTAAAGCAAAAAGCCCAGTTACCTATAGATGTTCAGCTATTTTTGGCTTTTGGCGTAAAAGAGCCTCGCCCTGGGGAAATCGGCGCCGAAGTTGGGCAAATCCTATCAGGAGTGCTTGAGGCGCACCAAACCAAGGCTATTGTCTCCTTGGGGGAAAGAGAGAAGATCAATTTATTCGCTCTCCGTAACGCCGGCGCATCCATTTCCATGTGGTTGAATCAATTCCACAAAACTACCTCGATCCTGCATATTTCCTCAATTGAAAATCTAAATGACCCGGATATGCTTGGCGCGTTATTTGAAGGGCTATTTTTGGGCTCTTATACGTTCTCAAAACGAAAAACCGGAGGGAGAAAAGCCAAGGAAATTAATATTTACCTCGATACATCTTTGGAGGCACAGAAAGTCCAATCCATATTGGAGCACGCCCGTATTCTTACCGAGGCGGTGAATCTAGCCAGAGATTGGGCGCACGAACCTGCAAATATTATTAACCCTGTTTCACTATCCGAATGGGTACAAGTCCTTGCTCAAAAGAACGGGCTTCACTGCAAAATCTTCGATGAAACCGCACTGTCCGAAATGCAGGCGGGCGGTATTCTTTCGGTCGGACAAGGGTCAAAAACTCTACCGCGCCTGATTGTTCTTGAATACCCCGGCACCCCTCCCACTCAAATGACTAAGCCGGTGGTGCTGGTCGGAAAAGCAATTACCTTTGATACCGGCGGGTATTCTCTCAAAGACACAACCAACATCCAAAATATGAAATATGATAAAAGTGGCGGGATCGTAGTTGCTGCTGTTTTGCAGGCGGCAGCAACCCTGCAAATCAAGAAGCCGGTTGTGGGAATCATTGCCGCGGCTGAAAACATGATCTCCCCGCAAGCTTACCGGCCGGACGACATCATCACCACCCTCTCAGGCAAAACGATAGAAATCATCTCAACAGACGCGGAAGGCCGTTTGGTATTAGCCGACGCTCTTACCTATGCGCAGCAAAACTACACACCTGAGGCCATCATAGACCTTGCTACATTGACCGGAGGTGTTGTGGTTGCACTTGGAAGATTGCGCGCCGGGCTAATGTCAAACTCCGATACGCTGGCAAGCGCCCTCACCGTTTCCGGCGATCGCACCGCTGAACGCTTGTGGCGCTTACCGCTGGACGACGAATATTTCCATCAGATCGAAGGGGATGACGCCGACTTAAGAAATTCTGGCGGTCGCGAAGCATCTTCGATCATTGGGGGGATGTTCCTCAAACAATTTGTAGCCGACCAGATCCCTTGGGCTCATATTGACATTGCCGGCGTTGCTGCAAGCGACAAACCCTCACCCCTCGGTCCAAAAGGGGCTACGGGGTTTGGCGTTCGCCTCTTGACAGACTTTCTCGAGAGAATATAAACGCCTTTTTGATTGAAAGGATAAAGAGTGATGCTTTAAAAAAGCGCCGCTCTTTTTAGGTTAAGCGATCAATTCCTCAACAATTTTCGGGACTTGTAGAATGGCTTCCGGCAGCTTACTGGCATCTTTGCCGCCTGCTTGTGCCAGGTTAGGTTTACCGCCGCCGCTTCCCTCGATAATCAATGCAGTTCTTTTCGCGAGTTCACCCGCGTGCACCCCTCTCTTGACCAAATCATCCGTCACCGCTGTCACAATAATCGGGCGCCCCCTCACCACGCTGCCAAGAACCACCACACCGCTCTTATAGTGTTGCCGAAAACGGTCGCACAATTCCCGCAGCATATCCACTTCAGTATCGGGCAGCATAGTCGCTAGTGTTGGGATATCCTTCACGAGGGATACATTTTCCAGCATCTCTCCAAATTTCTGTACTGCTGCGCCCTGGCGGAGTTGAGCAACCAGTTTGCGGCTCTGGTCATAGTCTTCCAACAGTTGTTGTGTTTTCGATTCCAGGTCATCAGGAGAGCTTCCCAACAGATGAGAGACGTGCTTAATCGTCCGCAGCCGCTTTTGGATTAGCGCAAATGCTGCGCGTCCGGTAATAGCCTCAATCCGACGTACGCCGGCAGCCGCACTGCCTTCACTTGTGATTAAAAATGCTCCGAGCTCTCCAGTTTCATTCACATGCGTTCCGCCGCACAATTCATAGGAAAAGACATCCTCATCCCCAATCGTAATTGTTCGTACAGTATCACCGTATTTCTCCCCGAACAAGGCCATTGCACCTTCAGAAATAGCAACCTTTAAGGGTTTTGAAGAGATGGTCAGGTCGTAATCATCAAGAATCGCCTTGTTGACACCCGCTTCGATTACCTCAATTTGCTCGAAGGTTAAAGCTTCAGAGTGAGTAAAATCGAATCTCAACCGATCAGGAGACACCAGCGAGCCAGCCTGACGCACCTGATCGCCCAACACCGTTCGCAGTTCCGCATGCAATAAATGTGTTGCAGTATGATTTCTCATAATATCTTGCCGGCGGTACGCGTCAACCGCTGCAATAACGCTGTCGCCCGTATGCGGCATCCCACGAACCACCTCGCCCACATGAACAATAACCCCCGCTGCAGGCCGGCGCATATCCAATACTTTAATCTCCCAAGAGTTATCTTCGGCTGCAATGGATCCCGTATCAGAAATCTGCCCTCCAGACTCCACATAAAAGCCGGTCTGAGGAAGAATTACTTCCACCACATCACCAGTATGCGCTTCAGACACCGGAATCCCCTCAAAGATCAAAGCAGAGATTTGTGTGTGTATCTTTAACCATTCATAGGGGTTGTAAGCAACCCCTGCTGCGTCAACTACTCCCCGGTGGATCAAATCTTCAAGAATCGGCCGGTAGATTTCCACATCTTCTCCGCCTAATGGCCCAAACGCTTTGCCTGCGCCGGAAATCAGGCGGTGTTCTTCCATTGCCTTTTTAAAACCCTTCTCATCTACATCTAATCCCTTCTCACGGGCAATATCACGCGAGATTTCAAGTGGCAGACCATGTGTGGCGTACAAATCAAAGGCTTTCTCGCCGCCAAGGATAGCTCCTTTCCCAGCCCCAACTTCATCCAGAAGTTCTTCGAGATGGCTTATTCCTGCTTCGACTGTCCGCTTAAAACGGGTTTCTTCCCGAGTCAAGCTTGTTAGGATCGCGGAGCGGTTGCGTTCCAATTCAGGGTAGGCTTTCCCATAAACCTCAATCACCGTCTCTGCCAATTTTGCGAGAAAAGGCTCGTCTAGCCCGATCTTGCTGCCAAATCGGGCTGCCCGTCGAATAATCATCCTGCAGACGTAATTTCTTCCCGTATTTCCCGGTACAACCCCGTCTGCAATCAGAAAGGCTGCTGCCCGCCCATGGTCTGCCAGAACTCGGTAAGGAGTCAAGTTTGCCTCCCTCTCAACATCTGTTTGCCCTGTGAGTTTTTGCACAGTGGCAATAAGAGGAAAAAGCAAATCCGTTCGATAATTGGAATAAACCCCCTGCAAAACAGAGACAATCCGATCGAACCCCATTCCAGTATCTACATGCCGCGCAGGTAGAGGTTCAAGCACAGTTGGGCTTAAACGATTGTACTGGATAAACACAAGGTTCCATAATTCGAGAAACCGTATGCAATCTCCATTTACTTTGCACACATGTCCGGCAACTCCCTGCTTGTTGCAAAACACTGGGCCTAAGTCAATATGAATCTCGCTGCACGGGCCGCAAGGGCCAGTATCTGCCATCTCCCAGAAATTATCTTTTCGTCCTGAATATAAAACGTGGTCCTGTATGATCCCAGGTTGTTGTTTCCAGTTCTCTGCTGCTTCATCGTCAGTAGGTATCTCTTCTTTCTCATCTTTAAAACAGGTCGTACACAGAAGAGCCGGATTCAACCCCCAAACATCAGTCAACAATTCCCAAGCCCAGGCTATCGCTTCCTTTTTGTAGTAGTCTCCAAAAGACCAGTTGCCCAGCATCTCGAAAAATGTATGGTGGGAGTCATCTCTACCCACATCATCCAAGTCATTGTGCTTCCCCGCGACACGCATACATTTCTGCGAATTAACTGCGCGTGTGTAAGGCCGGTGATCTATCCCAAGGAAAACATCTTTAAACTGCACCATGCCCGCGTTAGTGAAAAGCAATGTCTGGTCGCCTCCCGGCACCAATGAGGAAGAAGGGACAAAAGTGTGTCCTTTCCCCTTAAAAAAATCTATAAAAGACTGTCTTATTTCTGCACCCGTACTTGGCTTTTCCATTTAATTCCTCGATTTGCTCTTCTGTTATAGGCAGGAATTATACGCAATCTAACGCCTGCTGAC
>JADLFQ010000107.1 GCA_020845515.1 Anaerolineaceae bacterium
ATACCGGACAATTCCATTCTGCTGGAGTTTATCGGCAACTCGATTCTCAAAGATTTTAAGTTGTGGGAGCATTATGGAGTAAAGTAATTTTCAGCAAAGGAAAGTGAAGATTACAAAAGCGCAGTTTGATTATCATAACTGCGCTTTTATGAATCAGAGGAGAAATCGTATGATTAGACTACCCTGTGTATCAGGCGGCCAAGCCGGGCAATTCCTTCGTTAATTTTATCAGGCGGAGAGAAGGAGAAATTCAACCGCATTGTGTTTGCACCGCCACCATTTGAAAAGAATGCCGCGCCGGGAACGAAGGCAACTTTCTCTTTGATGGCATCATTCATCAAGGCAGCGGTATCAATTCCTTCCGGGAGTGTTATCCACAGGAATAATCCTCCCTTTGGTTTTGTCCAATGCACACCTTTAGGCATGTGCTCAGAAAGACAGTCCAGCATGATATTGCGGCGTTCTTTGTAGGTTGACTTGATGATTTCCAGGTGGCTTTCCAAAATTCCCTGTCTGGCGATTTCATAAGCCACCATCTGGTTGAAGGTGGAAGTATGCAGATCCGCGCCTTGCTTGGCTTGTACGAGCTTTGAAATCACCTCCGGCGGGGCAATGACCCATGCCAGCCGGATGCCAGGCGCCAGTATTTTAGAGAAAGTGCTCAAGTAAATGACATTGCCAGTGTAGTGACCGTGATCTGTGGCATGCAGGCTGCGGTCAACAACTTCTACAGTAGGCAGATGTTCCCCTTCAAAACGCAGTTGTCCATAGGGGTCGTCCTCAACAATGGGGACGCCATAGCGGTCTGCCAACTCTGCCAATTGTTTACGGCGTTCGAGTGCAAGGGTGGTGCCAGTGGGGTTTTGAAAGTTTGGAAGCACATAGATGAATTTGGGCCCATAGCGGAGCGCGGCCTCAAGCGTCTCTGTTATCATGCCGTTTTCATCGGAGGGGATGGTAATATATTCTGCACCGTACGCGTTCCACGCCTGAAGAGCGCCCAAATAAGTAGGGTCTTCGACCAGGATGCGGTCGCCCGGATTGATGAAGATTTTACCTAGGAGATCCAGCGCTTGCTGGGAGCCAGAGGTGATTAAAATGTTATTCACATTGACTTGAATATCAGACTGTGCGGCGGCTCGGCTGGCGATAAACTCCCGTAGAGGAGTGAAGCCTTCCGTAGCGCCGTATTGTAATGCGGTCGCCCCGTGATCTTTTAATACGACATTACAGGCGTTTTGGAATTCCTCGACAGGGAAAACCTCCGGCGCCGGATAACCGCCAGAGAAGGAAATAATATCCGGTTGCTGGATAAGTTTGAGAAGTTCGCGGATTGTGGAACTGCTCATGCGCTGGGTACGTTGTGCAAAACGGTGTTGCCATGGTGTATCCATGTTTCCCTCCTATAGTTGAAACAGCGGGGGCGATTTCGCCCCCGCTGTATTCCAGGATTTAGAGTTTGGCATAGCGGCTGACGATGGTTGCCGCTGTTGGAAGTGTGACGCGGTCGCCCGTTTTTAATTCTGAAGGCGATTTACCAGTGGATGCAGGTGAGCCCTGATATACAAAGATCTGGGCGCCATCCTCAATTGATTTAAATTCCAGGAAAGCCTGGCCGGTCAGGAATCCATCACGATCAACAGCGCAGCTTGTAACAAAGCCTATCGTGCGGCCTTTGCGATCCAGGATGGGGTCTCCGGTATGTGCCATGCGCACACCTTTTTCATTGAAGCGGAAACGAATCACTTCGCCTTGGCGTTTTTCTTCTTGTTCGATGGCGGCATCGCGGCCAATGAACCAGGGCTTATAGGTCTTGAGGTAGGAACCAAAGCCGGCTTCAGAAACGCTCAGGTTGAAGTTTCCGGCCATCTCGTGTCCGTAGAGCGGTAAACCGGCTTCCGTGCGCAGGGAATCACGAGCGCCCAACCCGCATTGTTTCAGTCCGAGAGGCTCACCGGCGGTCATGAGAGCTTTCCAAAATTCGGGGGCCTTATCCGGATGGACGAAGAGTTCGAAGGCCATTTTTTCGCCGGTGTAGCCTGTGCGGGAAACGACCAGATTGAATCCACCCACAACTGCATCACAAAGCTGGGTGCGTTTTAATTTCATGATGCGTTTACGTGTCTCTGCATCGCAACCTAGCGATAAGAGAATTTCCCTTGACTTTGGTCCCTGCAGAGCGATATCAACGCGCATATCCTCGCCTTCTTTAGGGTCCCGCAAGTTGCGCAGAACCGCATTGCGGCCGTAAGCATGCGCCCACGGGCGGTTACGGTCTACCATTACTTTTCCTTCCAGAACGCTGGTCAACCAGGTGCGATCCTTGTCATCATTCGAAGCATTGACAACAACGAGATATTTCTCCGGGCCGCGCCGGTAGACGAGCAGATCATCAATTACATTGCCATTCGGATCAAGGAAATGGGCGTAAGCAGATTCGCCGACACCAAGGACATTGATATCGTTGCCACAAACGCTGTCAAGGAAGGTGCAGGCTTCTGGTCCTTCAACTTGGTAAACGCCCATGTGAGAGACATCGAACAAGCCAGCGGCCTGGCGGGTGGCAAGGTGCTCTTCGATAACCGAACTGTACCAGACGGGCATTTCCCATCCGGCGAAAGGTACCATTTTCGCACCGGCTGCTTTATGGATTTCAAATAGGGAGGTGCGCTTCAATTCATCGGATTCTTTTTCTTCCCATTTGAATTCCGGCAGCGGGCTGCCTGTACCTTTTTCAATGCCTATGTAATAGGGTTTGTCTACTGCTGGGGTTGGCTTTCCCGTAGGTTTCGTGGCGACACCTTCAGCCTGCATAATAGTGAACGGGCCGGGAATGCGGCGGGTGAGATCGTCATCGAAAGCAATAAAACCATTAGAGAACCCCTCCAACCAGTTGAGCGCCAAAGCAGCCTGTGAGGAAGGAACGGTGAACTGGAAGTGGCCGCGGGAAACATAATTTAACGAACCTGTTACATCTCCCTTGCTGGTGTGCAGCAAGGTATCCTGGCTTTGCCCTGGCTTAAGATGGACGGTGTCGCTTGCGAAAATATAATCAACGATCTGAACCATATTGGGATAACGCAGGTCAAAAGTAACAAATTCTGTATTCGCTGCGGGTTTGTCATCCAGATAGAAGAAATGCGGATAGCCTGATTTCTGACTGCCTGTATAGTCTGTTCCTGCCTGTTCCGCGAGGTTGCGAACGCGGATTTTTGCGTCTTCTAGAACGTCAAAGCTGATCTTGGCGCGGGTCACATCGCCTTTTCTGGATTCGATGCTATAAGGTTTGATGGCAAGCAAGATGTCTGCCATGACATCAGCAACCTTGATCATCTCCTCTTTGCCGAGGCCGCGCTGGGTCATCCATGGGGTGCCATAGCGGATGCCGGAAGCCTTTAAGGCCATTGCATCGCCAGGGATGGTGTTACGGTTCAAAACGATACCGCCAATATCCAGGATACGGGCAGCCAGATCACCCGTGAGTTGAACACCATTTTCGCCGACGATAGTCTTGCAGTCAACGTTCCCCATGTGAGTATTGGTACCGCCATAAGGGATGCGCAGACCGCGCTCAGCCAGGCGGTTGGTCAGGGTCAAACAGTTCTCTGCAATTTGTTTTTGAAGGTTGTGGAATTTTTCGGTCTTAGCAAATTTGAAGGTGGTTGCCAGAGCTGCGAATACATGAACATGAGGGCCGCCTTGTTCACCAGGGAAGACGGCTTTGTCAATCGTCTTCGCTAATGCAGAGTCGGTTGTGATGATGCAAGCACCGCGTGGGCCGCACAATGTTTTATGGGTGGTGAAGGTGATGACATGTGCCAATCCCACCGGAGAGGGGAGGGCTTTGCCTGCAATCAAACCGGCGATGTGTGAAACATCTGCCAGTAAGATCGCGCCGACAGAGTCGGCAATCGCGCGGAAGCGTTCCCAATCTGGGGCAAATGGATAGGATGAATACCCGGCGATGATCATTTTGGGTTTGTTCTGCAGTGCCAACTCCTGCACGTTGTCGTAGTCAATTTGTTCTGTAGCAGGGTTTACGTTGTAGTGAACAATATGATAAAGTTGGCCGGAACGATTGACGGATGAGCCGTGGCTGAGGTGACCGCCGTGCAGCAGATTCATTCCCAAAACCGTATCGCCCGGATTGATCAGATGATAGACTGCATTATTAGCAGGTGCACCAGAAAGAGCCTGCACATTGACGAAGAGCTGGCTGGCGGAAACTTTATCCGTCGCGAATACCTCTGCGCAACGCCGGCGTGCCAGAGCTTCGATGGCATCGGCATACTCTACACCTTTGTAATAACGGGGATCCGAATAGCGGCGGTAATATGCCAGCCGTGCCGGATAGTCTAGAATTTCCTCCTCTGTCATCAGGCGGGTTTCCTCATCCGGATACCCTTCGGCATACAGATTTTGGAAGACCGAACCGAGCGATTCGCGCACCGAAACCGGAGCGCTGCTCTCACTTGGAATCAGAATAAGCTTACGAAATTGCCTTTCTGCTTCCAGTTGTGTAAGGCGATAAACCTCCGGGTCAACTTCTGCCAGATCGCCGCGAAATATAAAATCACTCATTTAAGATCTCCTTATCGAACACATTTATTTTGACTTTAATAGCTCTTGTTACTTGCTGTAAAAGGTATGAGTAGACGCGATTTTTTGGAACTCAAAACTTCCTCTCGAGTAGATTTGAAGAGACTTTTTCCTGTGTGGATGAAGCAAGAAAACCACCTGGCAACCGATTCATTGGCTCTACCCTTATTTTAGTCCAGCAAAGAGGGCGGGTCAATCCCTCAGTCCATCATTCCTTAATAGTGTGGTTCATCCAGCCCAAGGCGTATTGTAAAACCTGCTGTTTTTCGGGTTCATTATGTAGTTCGTGGTAAAAACCAACCCATTCCTTATAGTCAATGTCTCCTTCGATATTGTTGAAAAATGCATGCACCGCTTTGGGGTCCACCAACCTGTCGGCAGTCCCCTGCATGAGAAGGAGAGGCGGGGGGAAACATTTTTTCTGCTCCAATATCCACTCGCCGCGGCGAATAATTTCCATTCCCAGTGCAGCCGAAACAGTGGGATGAACAAGGGAGTCTTGAATATATGCTTCAACCACTTCAGAATCACGGGACAGTCCGGCGAGTTCCAGCCCGTTTGGCATGGGAAAAGAAGGAAGCAAGCGGGAGAGTGCTTTCCCGGCAATTATCTTTAAAGGTGGAAGGGGCACAGCCGGTCGAATGGCTGGCGCCGACGCAACAATCCCTGTAATATCAGGCTGGCGGGTGAATCCGTAGTACAAAACCAGACCACCGCCCATGCTATGGCCATATAGAAATACCGGCAGTCCTGCAAAGCGGGAATGGGCTTCTTTAATAAAATGCGCGATAATATCCATTGCATTTTCATAGGAAGGGATATGGCCCCTTTTACCGCTGGATTTTCCGTGGCCGGGGAGATCAAAAGCAATGACAGAAAACAGATTTTGGTTGAAAAATTCCGCTACATGCTGGTAGCGGCTGCTATGTTCGCCCAAGCCATGAACCAGAACAACGGCTCCTTTTGGGGTAGGGGTTTCCCAAATTTGGGAAAATATCTGCTGTTTTGCCCCGCTTGTCCATGTGAAAGTTGAATGATTCACACCCTTTTCTCCTGAGCATGTTCTTACGATGTTGTTCTTAAGAATATTATAATCCCAGAATTTTATTACACGGTCTTTCAGAGCACCACGAGATGAATCCATAAATTTCAATTTGCCAAACCTGTCTCACACCCTGGAATATGAGCCTGTTTAAAGTGGTGTACAATACCCTTGACGACCATAACAAGAGGGAACCCCATGCATGATGAACGATTGTTAAAACTAGCTGACTTGTTGGTTAACTATTCTGTGTCGGTGAAGCCTGGCGACCGTGTGGCAATCCAGGCCAGCACAGCGGCATCACCACTGATTCAGGCGGTTTTTGCCAGTGTTCTACAAGCAGGCGGACATCCCTATCTAATGACATCCCTGCCGGAGTTGGAACCGCTTCTGTATAAGCATGCATCGAAGGAACAGCTCCAGTACATTCCAGAACCTGCCCGCCATGTTTTTGAAAACTACGAGGTAATGATTAGCTTGATAGCGGAGAATAACACACGCGCCTTGAACAACGTCGCGCCGGAGAAGGTTGTGCTGCGGGAAAAAGCCCATGAGGAACTACGGGGTACTTTTCTGCAGCGCGCAGCTCGAGGTGAATTGCGCTGGACTTTGACGCTCTTTCCAACTGAGGCACATGCCCAAGACGCCGAAATGAGCCTGGCAGAATACGAAGATTTCGTTTTCAACGCATGCATGCCGGATATGAATGATCCTGTTGCGTATTGGAAGAATTTTTCGACAAAACAGGAAAAAATTATCACATGGTTGAAAGGAAAGGAAAACATTCATGTCATTGGGCCGGAGACGGATCTGCGCCTTAGTGTGAAAGGACGGACGTTTATCAACTGTGACTGTCATGTAAACGTGCCGGATGGCGAGATATTTACCGGACCGGTGGAGCAAAGCGTGGAAGGACATGTGTATTTCAGCTACCCTGCGATCTACCGGGGGCGTGAAGTGAATGGGGTGCGGCTGTGGTTTGAAGGGGGAAAGGTTATAAAGGCTACAGCCGAAAAGAATGAAGATTTCCTTGTGAAGACATTGGATACGGATGAGGGGGCGCGCTTTGTAGGCGAGTTTGCCATTGGAACCAATGAGGGTATCCGGCAATTTTCAAAGGAAATTCTGTTTGATGAAAAGATTGCTGGCAGCTTTCATATGGCTTTGGGTGCGGGGTATCCTGAAACTGGAAGTGTGAACAAATCTGCTATCCACTGGGATATGATCTGCGACCTGTATCGAGGCGGAGAAATTTGGGCTGATGGGGAATGTTTCTATCGGGATGGGCAATTCCATCTTGAGTTATAACCATGGTTGAAAAAGACCCAGCCACCAAACATATTAACCCCGCCGCAGGAGGCGCTTCAGGCTGCGGGAGCTATGCGCTGTTTGGAGCGGCGGTTTTGTGGATTCTGGTACTCTCGATTTTTTCGCTAATAATACAGTGGACTGTGGAGCAAGCAATCTTTGAGGGTTCTTTAAGCGTGCCGGATGTTCGCTGGCTGGTCAGTAGTGGATATGGTATGGCGCTGCTTGCATCTTTCGGTGCTCTGGCTTTTGCGGTAAAAAATGTTAAATACCGAGTGATTTATCGCGCTATCGCAGCCGCCTCATTTTTCGCACTTTTACAATTCCCTGTCAAATTTCTTGGAGTAACCAATACGCAGGGCGCTGTTGCGCTTCAGATTGGGTTGATGTTATTTTTTAACGCCAGTATCTGGTTTTTCGGCAGAAAACAAAAACTGAAAGAAATTGAAAACAACCGGCGAACTCGGGGGGGATGGGGCGCGGCTGCATTGGCAGGCGCGGTGCTGATTTTCCCCTGGGCTCTGTGGGGGGCGTTGGGATCGGTTCTGGACACCGTTCTGGCGCTCGCTGCGGGATTGCTGCTGGGGGCATCTTTCTGGCAAATCCTGCGCTTTGGTTATCGTTCTTCCGGCATGGAGTTTGGGCCGGGAAACGGTAAGAAGACTTTGATCCGGGATGGCGTATTTTATTTTTCCACCCTTTTAATACTAACGGCCGCAATTGCCCAAAATGGCAACCAGTGGGTTCTGCCGGTAATTGTTCCTGTTACCGGTTTTGGGGTCGGGGTTCTTAAATATATCTCTGAACTCTCCCATGAAGAATTTAATGGGACAGCCGCCGTGATCTACCCGGGGTTGGCAGCCGCGTGGTCGTTGATGTGGGTCGACGCGGATGAACTGAATATGCTGGTGGGCGTTGGACAGGGCGAGATTCTCGAGTGGACGGGGCGAGTTGTTGTATTCTCACTGTTTCTGGCGTTTTCCTCAATCATCATTTTGTTTTTGGCAAGGAAAAAACTGGGCAATGGAACGCGCCCACGGGTTTGGAGATACGCGGCAGGAATGGTGTTGTTCCTGGCTTTGTTTGCAGGTGTTTACCGAGGTTTTGGGAAGCCCGGTTTTTATGGAGAGCGCTTATTTGTGATCCTCAATGACCAGGCTGACCTCTCAAATATCGGTTCAAATCTGAGTCCGGAAGAAAAACGGATTTATGTGTACAATCGTTTGGTTGTACAAGCGGTGGAAAGCCAGCGCAGCCTGCGACGTACACTCAACCGGTTGGGAGTCCCCTACCAGCCCTATTATTTGGTAAATGCTTTGGAAGTGAGGGGCGGCCCCTTGCTGCGATTATGGCTGGAGAATAGGCCTGAAGTGGACAGGGTGTTGGACAGCCCAATCCTGCGCCCTTTGCCGAAAACACCGCTGCCTGCCAGAGGCCAGGAAAGCATTCCTGAAAATACACCTTGGAATTTGAGGATGATCGGTGCGGATATTGTATGGGAGATGGGAATCGGCGGTGAAGGGATTGTGATTGGTCAGTCGGACAGCGGCGTACAAGGAGATCACCCAGAATTGGCGGATAGTTATCGTGGGAGGAGGGGAGATCAGGATTATAACTGGCTGGACCCATGGAATCACAGCACAGTGCCGGTGGATATTGGCGGGCATGGCACGCACACATTGGGAACCATCCTTGGGAATAGGGTTGGCGTAGCCCCGCAGGCTGAGTGGATCGGATGCGTCAACCTGGCACGCAACCTGGGCAACCCCGCGGAGTATTTGGAATGCTGGCAATTTCTATTGGCACCTTACCCGCAAAATGGAGATGCTTTTTATGATGGCCGGGCGGAGTTAGGCGCGAATATCCTGAATAACTCCTGGGGGTGCCCGCCTGTTGAGGGCTGTGACCCTGGCGTTTATACCCAGGCCGTAAGCGCGCTTAAGACCGCCGGGATTTTCGTGGTTGTTTCTGCTGGCAACTCCGGTTATTCGGGATGTGGCAGCATTGAGGATCCTCCGGCGATTTACAGCCAGGTTTATTCCGTTGGAGCTGTTGCGCAGGATGGCTCCATAACGGCATTTAGCAGCCTGGGGCCAGTGACGGTGGATGGCAGTGATCGCACAAAGCCAGATCTTCTTGCGCCGGGACAAGATATCCTGTCTGCTTATCCTGGTGGCAGTTATGAGACTGCCAGCGGCACCTCCATGGCAGGGCCGCATGTCGCCGGCGTAGTGGCTTTGATATGGTCGGCAAACCCTGATTTAATCGGGGATGTTGAGCGGACAACACAAATTCTCAATCGTTCTGCAAAACTTTATACTGGATATGTACCTGCTTGTGTGCCTGATCCTTTGGCGCTTCCCAATAATGTTGCAGGTTATGGCGTTGTTGATGCTTCTGCAGCCGTAATGCAAGCACTTGAGAGTCGTTAATTTTGGTGCGTGTGCTGGAAATCTGTAACAAAATGTTTCTTGAAGAGTTCCCAATGAGGAAATAATCATCCCGATGTCTGATACCCCTGAATTTCCCGACGAAATGATCCTGGAGCGCGCTGTGGAAGGTGATTCAGAGGCATTCAGTATGCTCTACGAACGTTATGTAGGGCGAATTTACAATTACATCTATTACCGCACTGGTACGGCAGTGGATGCGGAGGATTTGACTGCCAAAGTATTTTACCGGGCGCTGGGGAGAATTTCTCACTACCGGAGTCAGGGGGTACCTTTTTCAGCCTGGCTGTACCGAATTGCCCATAACCTGGTGGCTAACTGGTACCGCGACAACAGCCGGAAGCAGGAGGTGCCGCTGGAAGATCAGATCTCCTTGCACTCTCATGCTGATTATCCTGAGCAGGCATTGGTGGAAGATCAGGAAAAAGAAAACCTGTTAAAGACAATTCGAAAATTGCCGCAAGAACGTCAAGAGCTGTTGATTCTGAAGTTCATTGACCGCCTTTCGAATTCGGAAATTGCGCTGATTATGGGACGCTCCGAAGGTGCGATTAAGAGTTTATATCACCGTACGTTGTTAACTTTACGTGATGAGATTGAAAATAAATAGCAAAGCTGTTGGTTGCAGAAGGGAGGAAAGTGCATGTTGAAGATTGTAACGGATGGCTCAGTGGATATGCCGCCAAATTGGAAAGGTGAGTATGAAATTGATGTAATTCCTCTATATGTCCGCTTTGGAGAAACTTCTTACATGCCCGGTGTTAATTTAAATACAGCGGAATTTTATGAGCTTGTCCAGCAAAATGGGATAGTTCCTAAAACTTCCCTGCCATCTCCCGATCAAATCGCGGTTTTTTACCGCAAGATTGCCCAAAAAGAGGATGAAATTTTGTCTGTTCATCTTGGAAGCAAACTTTCCGGTACTTTTTCAACCGTTCAAGTAGCTGCGAAAGAATTGGAGCATGAATTCAAGATTTACCCCTTTGATTCTGAAGCGGGTTCCGCTGCCTTAGGATTTATGTGCAAGGAAGCCCGTGTACTTTCCCGTGCTGGTTTGCCGCTACCTGGGATCATACAACGTTTAGAGGATATTCGCAGCAGAGTGATGATTATCCTTACCGTAGATAACCTGGAATTTGCTCGTTTAAGTGGGCGCGTGAATGCGATTCAAAGCACGCTCAGTTCGGTGCTGCGAATCAAGCCGATTATTATTTTGCGGAATGGTCTGTTGGAAGTGGAAGAAAAAGCCCGCACCAGGCAGCGGGCTATCGAAAGGATTATCGGGTATGTGAGTGAGCGCA
>JADLFQ010000108.1 GCA_020845515.1 Anaerolineaceae bacterium
TTCTTAAAAGAGACCTGACCGAACGGCAACAAATTAACAACCTCGTCAGCCGGTATGCCCTGGCGTACCCCTCAGTCCGTTTTAAGCTGATCCAGGATGGACAACTGGGTTTACAGACCAGCGGGAACGACGACCGCCGGGAAGCATTGGCCGTAATTTATGGGGTTGAAATTGCCCGGCAAATGCTGGAAATTAGCTTTGCGGAAGAAGATTTTAAACTGGAGGGCTTCACAAGCCCTGTTGGTTTAACGCGCTCCAACCGAAAAGAGATTACGTTCTTTGTAAATGGACGCTGGGTACAAGACACCTCATTATCAACCGCGCTATTAAAAGCATACCAAACACTTTTAATGGTGGGCAGGTACCCCTTATCAATAATTTTCATCCAAATGAAGCCTTCAGATGTGGATGTGAATGTCCACCCTGCCAAGGCAGAAGTGCGTTTTCGCCAACCGGATGAGGTATTCGGTAAGGTACAACGAGCGATCCGGCGCGGGCTGCTGGCATATTCTCCACCGCCGGCTTTGACTAGCCAGGGTTGGCAGCATATCCCCCCCACTCTAAATGCAAGACCGTTCTCCCGTCAAATTGACCCGGCTTGGGAAATGTCCGCAGACGCGAAAGAAAGCGAAGATACCCCTTCGAACCTTGTTGAGGGAGAAACTCTGGCAGCAAGTGCCCCCCGAAACCTGCTGGCTGCTTCAGGCTTCCCGCTTCTGAGGCTGGTCGGGCAGATAGGGGCGGCTTATCTGGTCGCTGAAGGGCCGGATGGCTTGTACCTAATTGATCAGCATGCCGCGCATGAGCGGGTGTTGTTTGAAAAGTGGAAGCGCCAACAGGGACAAACCATTCCTGCCCAGACTTTATTGGTGCCGGAGTTACTCCAGGTCTCGCCGCAGATGGTGGAACGAATGGTGGAAAATTTACCGGTTCTGGAGAAGCTTGGATTTCAAATTGAAGCATTTGGGCACAATTTGTTTCGTGTGCTTGCCATACCAACAATTTTCACCGAAGCAGACCCGACTGCTGCTGTGATGGCTGCTATTGAAGATTTTGAAGAAGATGAGAGCCCGCTTCAGTCAGAATTAGAGGCTCGACTGGCAGCGCGTATTTGCAAGCGCGCCGCTGTCAAGGCGGGTTCTGCCCTATCCAATGAGGAACAGAAGACACTGCTCCAAGAATTGGAAGCCTGCAAATCGCCGCGTACTTGTCCTCATGGCCGCCCGACGATGATCCACCTCCCCATAGATCTGCTTGAAAAACAATTTGGCCGGCGCGGAAGCCGGTGAGACTGGCAAGCCTTGTAACGGAACTATGCCTCAAGGCATATTTGCGGGCCTGCCGTAGTATGATATTCTTCTCCCGTGTGCGTGAAATACATCAAAGCTTTACGGAGTGAATTATGCAGATCGTTTCGGATCGAGGAGCGGATCTTTCCCAAGAACAGCTGAAAGGTTTAGGAGTTCATTTTGTCCCGTTAAAGATTACACTGGAAGGAACAACTTATCTGGGCGGAGAAGACCTTTCTTCTGAGGAATTTTACAAACTTCTTTCCAATACACAGGCATTCCCCACCACCTCCCAACCTTCCCCAGGGGATTTTGCCGAGTTGTATCGCAAATTAGCACAAATTGATCCGGAAATTCTGTCCATCCATATTTCATCCGGCCTTTCCGGGACGGTGGAATCAGCCCGGCTCGGTGCAGCCATGGTGCCGGAAGCAAAAATTCATTTGGTGGATACCAAAACACTCTCCTGCCCTGAAGGCTGGCAGGTGGAAGCTGCCGCTAAAGCGGTGAAAGCTGGGTGGCCGCTGGATCGAATCCTGGATTTGTTGAAAACAATAGGCGAGAAATCGGAGGGGCTGTTTACTCTAAGTGATTTACGCTATCTCATTCACGGGGGGCGTATTAGTCACCTAAAAGGATTGGTTGCTTCCTTGTTGAACATCAAACCAGTGATCGGCGTAGACCATGAAAGTGGAAAATATGTTTCGTTGGTTCAGGAAGTAACCTTAAAGCGTGCCATACAAAAGATGGTTGATTTTGCTGGAAAACTCTATGCAGAGGGGACGAAATTTAGAATTCAGCCTTTGCATGGTTATAACCCCGCTGCAGTGGAAAGTGTGATTCAGTCGTTTAAGCAGAATTATGACTGTGTTTTTGAAGCCATAACTCCTGTGGCTCCAGTTTTGGGCGCGCATACGGGTCCCAGCCTGGTGGGGTTTGCCATTGCCCCCCTGGATATATTTGAACCATTGGGCGGGTAGAACTGGGTACCGGCGGGCGTGAGAAGACAGAATGTTTTATAAAGCTTGCATAATCGCGGGGAGTATCTCGACAATCTCATAAGGCAACAAGAGCGCGGCATGTCTGTCTAGTGGTGTTGACGAGAAAGTGTTAATGATCAAGCGAGCGCCGTGCTCTAATGCATCATAGGGTAAACTGGCGGCTGGCATCACCACGAGAGAAGAGCCGATTACAAAGATAAGATCTGCTTTACCGCAATGCTCCTCAGCGGTGCTCCATGCTTGCGGAGGGAGAAATTCTTCAAAGAGCGTAATCGCAGGTTTGACAATATGGTTGCAGGCCGGGCAGCTTGGCGGTCCGGCTTCTTCTTTCAATATAATTTCTCTGAAATTTTTGGAAGGAAAGTGGGTTAAGCAAGTGGGGCACTCCATCTCATCGAGTGAACCATGGACTTCGATTACATTTTGTGACCCTGCTGCCCGATGCAGGCCATCAATATTTTGAGTAATAATTGCTTTGACGATCCCCTGAGCTTCCATTCGCGCTAACGCAAGGTGCGCTGCGTTTGGTTGTGCATGCCATGTTTGGAGGAGCAAGGGGCGAAGCCAGTTATAAAAACGTTCCGGCCTGTGCAAGAAGGATGTAAGAGAGGCTATTTCCATTGGGTCATCTTTTGACCACAAACCGGTTTCCCGCGAGCGAAAATCCGGTATTCCGGAGGGGGTGGAAATCCCCGCACCGGTTAAAACGACAGCATGCCGGGAAGAGCGGAGCAATTGAGCTGCGAACTCAATCTTCTTTTGCTTTGTGGCAGGTTGGAGACTCATTGCTGAATTCGTTCAGCTATCTGATTGGCAAGCTGGGTGTACTGCTGTACGGCTAGACTTTCCGGTTGAATTTGGAGCAAAGGTAAGCCGCGTTGGGTGGCTTGAAATGCCAGTTCAGGTACGGGGGAGATTACCTGAGCAATTGGACGACCAAGTATCTCCTGCAGTTGGGTGGCCGAGTGCTGATCATCTGCCTGCAGGCGGTTTATTGAAACGACATGCAACAGCCTGGACTTCCCAAACCCGGTACGGGCAACATCATCAAGCAATAGCCGGGCTCTCTGAATACTGCTGGGGTATGGTTCAATCCCCACGATAAGTTCTTGACAGTGGGAAAGAACTTGATCTATATTTGGAAGAAAACTGGCGCCGATATCCAAAAGCACCAATTGCCCGAGCTCGGGAAGGCGCCTGATGACCATCTCTATTTGTTCTGTTTGGGTGAGCAAACTGGCATCTTGAATGTGCGAAGACGCCATAAGCAAACGAATTCCGTAAGAAATACGCAAAAGCTGGTCTTCAACAGCGTTTGCGGTGATTTCATCAGGTGGTGATTTAAGAAGTTTGTTGAGGCTTTCCGGGCTGGTAAACCCCAAATCAAGAGCATTAGAGCCTTGCCCAGGCCGAAGCTCAGTTACGATCACATCCAGTTTATGCTTTTGATGCAACAAGATGGCTGTGTTCAAGATGGTTGTTGAAAGGCCAACCCCGCCTTTGGATGCCAGGAAACCGATTGTATGCCCTCTGAGCGGGACTTCTCCCCTGGTGCTGCGCACTTCGCCCCGGCTCAAGAGGGCTTTGATGCGCACCATAAGTTCTGCGGGGTGAATCGGCTTGGTAACGTAATCATCCACGCCTGCATCATACCCGGCGACTTTATCGGCGGCTTGATTTTTTGCGCTGAACATAAGGATGGCCATGGCTGCTGTTTGCGGGTCTTTGCGGATTTGACGGGCCACTTCGTATCCGTCCATGTCTGGCATCATGATATCCAGAATTATCAATTCGGGTTGTTCACTCTTTGCCAATACAATGGCTTGTTTTCCGCTGTTAGCAGCAACAATCTGATAACCTTGCCGCTGAAGCATCAGGCCTACCAATTTTAAGGTCTCCATGTCGTCGTCTACGATGAGAATTTTAGCTGCCATATTTTCCTGGAACTATTTTGTATTGCCAGTCTAGCACGAAATCAAGCCAGGCGCAAGAAATATTTCAAGATTTTTAACTTCGAGGGCAATCTCTGCGGTTTTGGTTTTTGAGAGCAGGGAATGTGTATAATTTAATCCTATGGATTTATTAGCAATTGTTCAGACTTTGGCAATTGAATGCTGCCTAAAAAAGGACCAGCCTGTGCTTCTGGGGCTTTCAGGCGGGCCGGACAGCCTTTCACTCTTGGATATGATGCTGAGATGTGAATATCTTGTCATCGCAGCTCATTTAGACCACAAGTTGCGGAAGGAATCTCAAGAGGAAGCGGAATATGTCCGCCATATCACCGAAGAAATGGGAGTACCCTTTTCCTCGGGCAGTGTGGACGTTCTGACATTTGCCCGGGAAAACAAACTATCTGTTGAAGAAGCGGCAAGGAAGGCGCGCTATCAGTTTCTTTTTGAAGAAGCCCGCCGCTGCAAGGCACAGGCAATTGCGGTTGCCCATACTGCTGATGATCAGGTCGAGACGGTGATGATGCATATCTTGCGCGGTTCGGGCATGGCTGGGCTGAAGGGAATGGGTTATCGCAGCAACAAGCATGAATGGGATTTAAAAATTCCGATTGTACGTCCTCTTCTGGGTATCTGGCGCGCCGAAATTTTGCTGTACTGCAAAGAAAGGAATCTCACGCCCGTTTTTGATCAGAGTAATCGAGATATGACTTACTTTAGAAATCGGTTGCGACACGATTTACTTCCCTCTCTGGAGCAGTATAACCCCAAAGCAAAACAAGGTTTGTGGAGAATGTCACGCATTTTGGAAGCGGACGAAGCGATTCTGGATGGAGTGGTTGAAAAAGTTTGGAAAGACTGCCTAATCACTCAGGTTCCTCAATCTGTAACGCTCGATCACGAGGCCATTAAAACACTACCGGCTGGCTTGCTCCGCAGAATTCTGCGGAAGACAATCTCTGTGCTGCTGCACGGCGAACGAGACATAGGGTATGAAGTAATTGAGCGCGGCCATGAATTTGTAACAAACCCTGTGGGCAACCGGGTGGAGCTTTTTGCGGGGTTAAACCTGTTTTTGGTTGGTGAACGGTTGGTGGTTGCCAGAAAAGAAGAAGATATCCCGTTGGGAAACTGGCCGCAGACACAAAATCAGACGGCGATTGAATTGGTGATCCCTTTTTATTACGAGCTCGACTCGGGCTGGGCTCTTGCAGGCAGCTTTCTTTCACCTTTACCCCCGGGTGAACGGTTTGATAATCCATATCAGGCGTGGCTGGATGCAGACCGTTTGAAATTTCCGTTAGTTATGCGGCCAATGTACGCGGGGGAACGCTTTCAACCTTTGGGAATGAGTGGTCAAACGGTAAAACTATCCGATTATTGGATTAATAAAAAAATTCCCCGGTTAGCACGAAAAAACTGGCCGCTGCTATTTTCTCGGGAACAGGTGATATGGGTACCCGGTCACCAGCCAGCTCATTTCTGCAAATTAACAGAAAAAACGGAACGCGTTCTGCATCTTCAGCTTATCCGCCCGTAGAGGAAGAGGATCCTCTTTCAGGTTGCGTTTTCTGCCAGATGCTTTAATTTTAAGCTGATTTCACGCCATTGAATTTTGGAAATGCCAAGCTTTTGGCGGATCTTGTCGCTTTCCACCCCGGCTTTCCAGTCGTTGAGCGCGCTTGTCCAGCGGCACATATCGAAGGAGACATGTTTGCTTAGACCAGCTTCTGTTCCCATGTCTTCCAGCAAATATTCAAGGCGGCGGGGAGACCAGGGAAAAACCCTGTCTGTAACTTCATATTGGTTGCGGTACTCTTGATATGCCTCCACCCAATCTTGCGAAAGAGGGAGTTTCCTTTCTTTATACCGGTAAGCCGGGTTGTTATATCGAATAAAGAGAAAGGGGCCTGCGAGCGAATTTAGTTCCAAATGATTGGGGGTGATTGTGAGACATTCGCCCTTTTTTATCCCTATTTCCAGAAGCAATTTCAAAAGTGTATATGGCCTGGCATCTGGTTTTTTGCTCTGCCGGTATTTTAGGGCTACAGTAATCAGTGCTTCCTGTTCATCCGCGGTAAGAATAATGGGCAGCGGGCTGATCACGGATTGCTGGAGGACTTTTTCTGCAGGGTCCACCAGTATGGCTGCATTTTTGTTCAGCCAGCGAAAGAAAGATTTAATGGAAGTGATCCTGCGGCTTAAGCTCTTTGGGCTGCACGAAACCCCGCGCCCATTTTGCAGCCAATTGAGATAATGATTAAGGTCGTTTGTGGTAATCGCGCCGATAGTTTGGTCGGGGGGCAGGTAGGAAGCCAGCAGTTGCAAATCTCCGGAAAAAGCCTTAACCGTGTGCTGTGAGCGGCCCTGGTCTTGCAGATAAATTTCCCAACTGCGAATTACCGGCAGGAGAGGGGTGAGGGAAGTGATATGGATGACAGGCGTAGTTTCTTTGGACACAACCGACTCCCATGTGCAAATTAAATGACTTGCGCATAGTCTTTAAAAGCGAGTTTACAAGAGAAGTATGAAAATGTCAAATGAAACAGCTTACGGAAAATACATTGCCTGCTGCAGAATGGATTGAATCGCGACCAAATCAGGCCAGAAAACCCATGCTCCGGTTTCGGGCACCACATAGGGCCAGCCTTGAGAAGGGCCAATTGTGTAACGGCGAACATGCCCAGGTTCTACAAGACGCGGCAAAATGGGTGCAAGCGCAAGAATTTCTGCAGGAGTCATGTCTGTCTCTACACTGTTCTGAAGTATATTTAAGAACTCCGGAGCTTTTGTTATCGCTTGTAAAGAGAGTAACCGGCGGCTGATGCCGACAATGACCTCCTGGCTCCTACGGCCGCGATCAAAGTCGCTTGTGGAATAGCGGGAACGCACATACCACAGAGCCGTTTTTCCATCCATGAAAACGTTACCAGGAGAGACAGTACAATACTTATTGACTGCTGTGGGAAGACTGCATTTATCTGTAAGCTCCTGCTCAACTTCCACATTAATGCCGCCCAATGTATCAATGATATGTGTAAACCCGCCAAAGTCTGTCATCACATAATGGTCAGGTTGAATGCCAAAATTGTACGAGAATACACTCTTCATTAAGTCAAAGCCGCCAAAACCGAAGGCGGTATTCATCCGTTCCGGGCCTACGCCGGGCAGATAGAGATAGAGATCACGTGGAAAGGAGACAATGTTTGCATTGCCCGTATTGGTTTCCAGGATGACAAGCTGGATGATATCAGTGCGAAATCCTGCATTGGGACGCCGATCTGAACCCAGCACGAGGATGCTCACTTGCTCTGGAGGGGGTTCCAGTCCTGTTTGCCAGGGTGTAGGTGTGGCTGTTTTTTGAGGTTCTACCGCGGGCTCTTCGGTAAAGGAAGGCGTATTAGTTTTGTCGGAGGTCGGCGTAAGGGGCAATGGCTGAAAAGGGGTCAGTGTCGCGGTTGCGTTGGGATCAAAATGTAGCCGTTCCACCTTTTGAACTGGTTGTTCTGAAGAGCTGACGGAGAAAGGGGTGCAGCCCATTAAAAATAGGCAGAGCAACAGTCCGGTGATTTTCGCTGGTTGGATCATTTTCCTGCTGAATTTCAGGGGTTTTCTGCCTGTGCTGTTTCCGTTTGAGCTATCTCGGTTTGCCCTTGCGCAATTGCTGTGGCTGTTTGGGCTTGCGAAGTTGCCTGAATTGATTGGGCGGTGGCTGTTTGTGCCTGAGAAGTGGCAAGATTGTCTGCTTCTGCGGTGAGGGTGAGCGCCTGCTGCGCCTCAGCAGTCTGCTGCACGGCTGCTGTTGCTGTTAAATCCAGCGTGGCAGTTGGAGTGGGTGTGGCTGACTGTGTCGGCGGGCGTGCTGTTGGCGAGCGGGTAGGGGTAAAACGCGGGGGGGTGTTAGGCACGTGAATGGATTGTCCTGCATAGATCAACGTTGAGCTCCCCAGGCAATTAGCCTCTTGTAGTTGACTGACCCCTATTCCGTATGCGAGCCCGATGCTGAAGAGCGTATCTTCCGGCTGGACAATATAGCGAATCCAGTTAGCCGGAGGGCCACAGCTGCTGCGTGTAGGGGTGGGGAAGAAAGAAAGCGTCGCGGTGGCAGATTGAAGAGCAGTTTGACTGGGAACAGGAGGGAGAGGTGGAAGGAAAATTACTGTACCGGCCTGCAAGTTATCGCCAATCAGACAGTTTTGTCTCTTAATCTCTTGCGGAGATATCGCGTAGGTTTCAGAAAGGGCTAGGAACGTATCCCCTGTCATCAGTGTGTAAGCTTGCCAGCCGGCGGGCGATGGACAGGTGGTGGGCGCTGGAGGGAGGGTGGGGATGATGCGTGAAGGCGGAGAAAGTGGTGTTCCTGTTTTGATGCTGCCGGCGCTGCTGTTAGTAGGGTTGGCGCTTTCCAGAGTGGACATGGATAAGACAGACGCCCCTTCAATGAGAGAGAGGGATAAAGCACCTAAAACAAGGAGGATGGAGATGCTCCCTGCGGCTAACCCTGAAAATAAATCCTGAAAAGGTTTCATTTTGACAGGTTGGTGTTGTCTCGGGCAAGTGCATCCGGCTGCACTGGCAAAGAGATATTAAAAATGGCGCCTTTTCCAGGGATACTCTCAACCCAGATCTTTCCCCCTTGTGCTTCTGTGAGGGTTTGAGCAATTGATAGCCCGACGCCGGTGTCGCCCAGTCCCTGAACAAGCGCGTTTTCTGCGCGAACCTGACGCGAGAAAATGCGACCTATATCTTCTGTCGCAATCCCTCCTCCTGAATCAGCTACCTTGAGGAGCAAATAAAAATCGCCGCTCTCGCTTTCCTCTAGAGATAGTTTCAGGTCTATGGCGCCTTCGGGAGGGGTGGCCGCGCCTGCATTTTGCAGCAAATGCATAATAATCTGTTGGATCGCATCCCGATCGGCTTGAATCAAGGGCAGGGTGTCTGGCAAATCCACACGCAAGGTGAGATTCTTCTCTCGAAGTTGCGAGGCTGTTTCGGTGAGGGCGTCATCTATAACTGTGGTGATATCCATTAGCTCTGGCTGGTATTGGACTTCTTCATCAGCTGCGCTGGAAACCCTGATGAGGTCACCGAGCAAGGTATTCATGCGTTCAATAGAGCTCTTAATGCGCTCCAGGAATTTTCTTTGCAGTTCCCCTAAAATACCGACTGATTCTGTCATCAGGAGGTCAGTATAGCCGGCGATCGAAGCCATTGGCTGACGAATTTCTTGTACGAGGGAGACCATCACTTCTCTGTGACCGTCTGGTTCGCGGTGGGTGTCGCGGTTTTGCATTTCCAGTGAGAGGATCTTCATGTTTGCGCCAGCCAGTGCATTTTGCAGATGGGCGACTTCTTCGAGTGCCAAGTGTAATTCTGATTCAAAGTGTTGTATGTTGGCGCCCCGCCCTTCTGTAAGCAGATCATTTGAATTCAAAGCCGCGTGAAGCTGGTCATTCTCTGCTTGTAGGTTTGCGATGATCGCTTGCAGATCCTTCTGGATGGCAACAAAATCTTCTTTTTGAGAGTTTCCTTCCTGTTTGCCTGCATTCTGCTCTACACTTTCCCCTTCAGAAGAAGGCGTCTCTCCAGCCTCCTTTTCAGACTGCCCTGAATAAGAATTAACCTTTGAGAGGGAGCGGGCAATTTCTGTGGACAGTGTCATCAGAAAAGCCTGGTCATCAGTATCCCAAATTCTGTTCGAGTAAGGCGAAAGCAGCAAAAGCCCCCAAGGCGTTTTCTTGTCAACTGTCAGGGGAATTAGCAAGAGCTCTCCGGGTTTTTCAAGACCAATTGTTTGTGTCAACACCTCGAAATCAGGAATGCTTTGGCTCTTGCCTTCCAGCCGGAGCGGTTTTTCACGCTGTAATGCGCCGTAAAGTGCGGGCAGACGGCCTTTTTCGAAAACTGTCCCTGGCAAAGATTCCTCGCGCAATAGATCGTAGCCGCAGAGAATTTCGAGTTCGTTCGCGCTTGGAGAGTGGAGCAGATAACAGAGATCTACCATCATCGTTTGTGAGATTGCTTTTGTTAGGTCTTTATAGAAAGGAACTGCCTCACGCTGGCCGATGAGCTGTATCCACGCATGAATGGCGCGTGGATCTGTTTTCCATTGTTTCCTGCCTGCAAGATCTCCCTCTTGTTCCGGCGACGGGGTTTCAGGAACAGCAACCCCATGAACATGTTGTGCCAGGGCAGGAAGCAGCGGGTAGGAACATAACTGAAAAAGGCGCACAATGGCGGGAAAATCGCCATTTACCGGTCCCCACATAAGGTGAAAAACTGCACCTGCTGCTGAAAAGAAGAGCATGGTGAAACCAAACCCCCAACCGGCCGGGCGCTGGAAGAGCAACAAAAGAATTCCAGCCACCGCGATGAAAATTGAGAAAACCTGCCAGCCCCAGTCCAGACCGCTGGAATTGAAGAAGGGGGCGTTAAACTGGTTGTTCCAGGCTGTTATTGTGAAGAGATAGAGGACGAGAATAGCAAAATTGAGCAAACCTGTGGCAATATCGGCGAAGCGCGCCGGTGTGGGAAAGCTCCATAACCAGATAATCCACACCAAGCTGATTGCCGTAATGGCACGTTCTGCCGGCGGGAGCAAGAAGTGCGGGTTTGCCAGTCCTTGCCAGGAGAGACCGCTGATCACAAATAATACGATCTGACCCACTAGTAAAACTGCAAGCCCGAACAAGATGCGACGTGTATAAATGAAATGACTGGAGCGCTTGGCTGCCAACACGGATTGAAAGGCGGCCATCGTGGAGAATACCAATACGAGATGGTAGATTAGATTCCCCGGCGGAGTGGTCAAGATTGTAAATATTTGCTGAATAAAATTATCCATGCGCCTCATCCTGCCTATTAGAGATTATAGCATGTCGCGCCAAATCTACTTTCTTTCTGGCTGCGGTAGATTTCGGAGAACCAGAAAACACATCTGCGGGAAAGGTTGCAAGACATGTACCTTTAACGTGTTTCTTTGAAGGTTTCTTTGGCAAAATTACAGTAAGAAGATATCAACAGGGATAATCGGCAACAATTTGCTTGACAGGTGGCGGCGATGGAATATAATTCACCCAATGAAATTCATTTCATTGGCCCAACGCGCTCGACGCCCCTTTGGCAGATAACCCCAGAGGTGGTTTCGTATGCCTGGATCAGATGATTAAGTGTTGAAAACTGATAAATGCAAAGAATACCCTCCACCTCGGAGGGTTTTATTTTTTTGGAGGAGAAGATGATCGAGAAAAAAGATATTAAAAAAACGGTTCTGGCCTATTCAGGTGGTTTGGATACTTCGGTAATTGTCCCATGGCTGCGGGAGAATTACAACTGTGAAGTAATTTGTTATTGCGCAGATGTGGGGCAGGAAGAAGAACTGGATCATTTGGAGGAGAGAGCGCTTGAAAGCGGCGCAAGCAAGCTGATCATAGAAGATTTGCGGGAAGAATTTGCAAGCAACTACATCTTTAAATTGTTAAAATCCGGCGCGGTTTACGAACGCAAGTATCTCTTGGGAACCTCGATTGCCCGGCCTTTGATTGCAAAACGCCAGGTGGAAATTGCTGAGGCCGAAGGAGCGGATGCCGTGGCGCACGGCTGCACCGGAAAAGGAAACGACCAGGTTCGTTTTGAACTGGCATTTACGGCGTTGAACCCGGGATTGAAAATTATTGCACCGTGGCGCGAGTGGAACATCTCTTCCCGCGAGGATGCACAAGATTATTTGAAGGCACGCGGTTTGCCTGTCCCGGAGAAAAACCCCTCACTCTACAGCCGCGATCGCAACCTTTGGCATATTTCACATGAAGGCGGATCTTTGGAAAACTGTAACCATGCGCCGGACGATGATGTGTTTATGATGAGCGTATCACCTGAGGAAGCACCGGATAAAGCGGAAGAAATTGTGCTGGGGTTTGAACAGGGGTGCCCGGTAACCTTGAATGGAGAGTCATTTTCACCAGCTACTCTGATTGCCAAATTGAACGCACTGGGGGGAAAGCACGCCATTGGGCGGGTGGACCTTGTGGAGAATCGGTTGGTGGGAATGAAGTCTCGCGGCGTATATGAGACACCGGGGGGAACAATTCTCTATACAGCGCATAAGGAACTGGAGTCGATCACATTAGACCGGGACACCTTGCATTACAAGGATACGGTCGCAGAAAAATATGCTGAAATGTTATATTTTGGACAGTGGTTCACCCCATTGCGCGAGGCGCTGGATGCCTTTTTTGAAAGCACACAACAGAATGTTACTGGAACTGTGAAGTTGAAGTTGTACAAAGGAAATACAATTATCACCGGTCGCACCAGCCCTTACTCTTTGTACCGTGAGGAATTTGCCACTTTCGGACATTCACCGGTTTATGACCACAGTGATGCGGCAGGATTTATCCGCTTGTTTGGATTGTCTTCCAAGGTTAAAGCAATGATGGATATGGGCGTGCATTTGCCTCCTGTAAAAATTGATGAAATTCAAAGGGATTAAAAGATGAAGCTGTGGGGCGGGCGTTTTTCGGAAAATCTAAATACTCTGGCTGCCAGGATGAACTCTTCTCTGGGGTTTGATCAGAGACTGGCAAAGATGGATATCCAAGGCAGTAAAGCCTGGGCAAAAGCGCTGGCAGGCGCTGGTATTGTGAATGAGGAAGAGCTCGCCCACCTTTTGCAGGGTCTGGAAAAGATTAATGGGGAATTCGAAGAGTCAAAGTTTGTCTATCACGAATCGGACGAAGACATTCATACTGCGGTGGAGCGGCGGTTAAAAGAGATTGCCGGCCCGGTTGCAGGAAAACTGCATACCGGACGGAGCCGGAACGATCAGGTTGCAACAGATTTCCGCCTTTGGGTTTTGGACGCCATCCCACGGTTGGATGAGTTGGTTAAAACACTGCAATGGACGCTGGTAGAGAGGGCAGAGGGTGATATCGGGACGATCCTTCCTGGCTACACCCATATGCAGCAAGCCCAACCTGTGCTGCTCAGCCATTGGTGGCTGTGGCATTTTTGGATGTTGCAAAGAGACCGCGACCGGCTGTTGGACCTTGCCGAAGAAACGGCAGTTTTGCCTTTGGGGTGCGGCGCACTGGCGGGAAGCAGTTTCCCTATAGACCGCTTTGCACTTGCCAGCGAACTGGGTTTTCGGCGGCCATTTCCAAACAGCCTTGATGCGGTTTCTGATCGGGATTTTGCAGCGGCCCTTCTCTTTTGGGCGTCCTTGCTCGGAGTGCACCTCAGCCGCCTTTCAGAAGCATTAATCCTCTACTCAAGCCGAGAATTCGCGTTTATTCGTCTCTCAGACGCCTTCTCCACCGGTTCCAGCCTAATGCCTCAGAAGAAAAACCCCGATTTGCTTGAACTGACCAGAGCGCAAAGCGGAAAACTGATTGGCTTGTTGGCCGGTCTGCTGGCGGTATTGAAAGGCCTGCCCTCGGCTTACGACAAAGACCTGCAGGAAGATAAACTTGCAGTATTTGAAGCGGTGGACCGGTTAACGGATTCTCTGCCAGTAATGAGCGGGCTGCTTGCCTCCCTGGAGGTGAACCAAAGCAGGATGCGGGAAGCACTGGATGCGAATATGATGGCAACCGATCTGGCAGACTACTTGGTACGAAAAGGCATCCCGTTTCGGGAAGCACACGAAGCAGTGGGCCGGGGGGTACAAAAAGCGGAAGAATTAAGGATACTGCTCTCTGAGATGCCCGTTGAAGATTGGCGGGAAATTCACCCCGCTTTTGAAAGTGACATGGTGGAGGAATTTTCTCCTGAAAAATCCGTAGAGCACCGCTCGGCGTTTGGTGGTACATCACCACAGGCGGTGTTGGAACAGCTTGCCCTGGCCCGGCAGGTCTTGGGCTGAAGAAATAAAAGATACTTGACTTATTATAAAATCTCTTCCCTTGACGCGATTCTCTGCTTCTGTTAATATCATTGTGTGGTGATAGGAAACGCTTGCTCTTTACAAATAAATATTTGGAGAATTAGCGGCTGAATCTCATCCTCACAGGATGAGATGACGAGGTGGAGGTTCCTTTCTGCGAAGAGAGTGCTAACCCAGGAGTAAAACTCCGGGGAAAATCGAGAGATCAGCGGATGCCTCTGGAGCCTGTTCACGGGCTTCTTTCTCCCTTTCGAAAAAGTATAGTATGAAAAGAACCGGCGACGGTTTTAACAAACTCTGTACAGTGAAACGCATTATCCTGGCATGGGTGTGGTTTTAATTTTGCGGATAGGATGCCGAAACCCCTCAAGGTTAATTGTTTCGGCATGCCTTTGCATACTATTGGCTTTTTAAAGGATACGGAGGAACGATATGGAACCTAAAGAATTACTTGCACGGACAAAGGAAGATCAGGTAAAGTTTATTTCTCTCCAGTTTTCTGATGTAGTCGGAACAGTGAAGAGTCTGGACATTCCTGTGGAGCAACTCCCCAGCGCACTGGAGAAAGGCGTATGGTTTGATGGTTCTTCGGTGGAAGGATTTGCGCGCGTTCAGGAAAGCGATATGCACCTCCGTATTGACACGGATACCTATGCAGTTTTGCCATGGACACCGGCAGAATTGCGGCGCGCTCGCCTGTTTTGTGATATTTACCAGCCGGATGGCGCCCCTTGTGCGGCGGATCCCCGCGGAAACCTCAAGAGAATTTTGGCCGAGATTAAAAAACGTGGTTGGACGTTCAACATAGGCCCTGAACCCGAGTTTTTCCTTTTTAAACCGAACGGCGGAAAAAATATTCATCCCGTTCCCTTTGATGTGGGCGGTTACTTTGACTTTTCGCCGTATGATGATGCTGTGAGGGTGCGCACGGAATTAATGTACGTGTTAAATTCAATGGGGTTGGAAGTAGAAGTTGGACACCACGAAGTGGCCCGCGGCCAGCATGAAATTGATTTTCGTTTTGCCGATGCTTTACATGCTGCCGACAATGTGTTAACTTTGAAGTATACAGTTAAGGCGATTGCAGCACAGCACGGGTTGATCGCCTCTTTTATGCCCAAACCTATTTTTGGCATCTGCGGATCTGGGATGCATGTTCACCAATCGCTGTTTGACGAGCAGGGAAACAATTTGTTTTTCTTGGAAAGCGACCCCTCCCACCTGTCTCCTCTGGCATACGGTTTTATTGCAGGCCAGCTTCAACACGCGCGAGCTCTTTCCGCTGTCGTATCACCGACCGTTAACTCGTATAAACGACTGGTGCCTGGTTTTGAAGCTCCGGTTTATATCGGATGGGCGCAGCGTAACCGCTCGGCGTTGATTCGTATACCGCTTTATACGCGCGGTCAAGATAAATCAATGCGGGCTGAATTGAGATGCCCGGATCCTTCCTGCAATCCTTACATTGCTTTTGCCGCGATGTTGGCGGCTGCACTGGATGGTATTGATCGTCAGCTTACTCCACCCTCTCCGTTGAATAATGTCAATATATATGAACTAAGCAAGAAAGAGCGCAGACAAATGGGAATATTTGATCTGCCGGGCTCTCTGCGGGAGGCTCTGATGGAACTGGAGCAGGATGAGGTGATTAAGGGCGCCATCGGAAAAGACATTTATGAAATTTTTATCCGCGCCAAGTGGGAAGAGTGGGACGAATACCGCATCCAGGTGATGGATTGGGAACTGGAGAAATACCTGGAGACCATTTAAAAGAAAATATATGTTATAAAATTTAGTCAGAGGCTTCTGGTTGACATGGTTTCATAAAACCGCTACACTAATAATAGCTTTGTTCCAGAGGAGGAATTAAACAATGAATTCAGGCTTTCGGCTTGTAATACGCGCTGGCCCTTCGGCTGGAAAAGTATTCCCGCTCGATAAAACTGAACTTTTTATTGGCCGGGATCTGAATAACGATGTTACGATAAATGATCCCGAAGTTTCCCGCCGCCATGCCCGCCTTTTTATGCAAGGTGCCAATTTTGTTATCGAAGACCTTGGGTCTACCAATGGCACCCAAATTAACGGCCAGCGGATTATGGGTCCGCACATTCTGCGCTCTGGTGAACTGATTGTCTTTGGGGAGCATGTCAGCCTGGTTTTCGAATCGGCGGAGCCGGAAATTGATGCAACAGTTGCTTCGCCCGGTTCGCGCCCCTCACCAACGCAACAGCCACAACCCGCCTACCAGCCACCGCCGCAGGCATACCAACCCCCCCCTCCACCGGCTTACCCGCCGCCACCACCCCCGGCTTACAGACCCCCAGCTCAGCCTTTTTCCGGACAAGTGCCTGCCAGCCCCGAGGTTGCAGAACCGCCGGAGAAAAGAAAGTTACCGGTTGGGGTCATCGTTGTCGTGATCGCACTGCTTGTCATTATTTGCGCTTGTACAGCATTCTTATGGTTTATTGACGCCAACAATCTATGGTGCAGCTGGTTTGGTTTTGTTTTTGGGCCGAACGCATGCCCGTAAGATAAACTTGGAAAAGAGATTTGTCCCCTCCACAATCGCGTGGAGGGGAATTTTTAAAAGAAATTGATTTCACCGGCGATTTTGGTTAAAATACTCTGAGCCGGAGGGTGTAGAAGGATCAGATGCAGGAGCAAAATACGGAAAATAAAGTTGCTTCGCCTGGCTGGAGTAATAACACCAAACTGGTGGTGGCTTTAACGTTTGTTGCCGTCCTGGTTGGTGTTCTGGTGAAGTTTCGTAATTTGATTGGACCGCTTCTGCTAGCTTTCATTGTCTCTTACCTTGTTTATCCACTTATTGAAAAACTGCATCACAAGTTGCGCATCCCTTGGCGGTTGGCGGTACTGATTGTCTATTTGGTGGGGGTCCTTACCCTGATAGGTTTGATCGTCTGGGGGGGGATTGCATTGATTGATCAACTTCAGAGTCTCATCCGCTTTCTGCAAATATCCATTGCAGATTTGCCAAATTATATTAACCAACTCAGTCACCAAGTTATTGCTATCGGCCCTTTTAAACTGGATTTTGAAACAATTGATCTGCGGGCTGTGGCAAGCGAATTAACAAAAGTAATCCAACCGTTGTTTTCGCGGGTGGGTAGCTTTATTGGCAGTATTGCAAGCAGCACTTTTTCGGTAATTAGCTGGGCGCTTTTTCTTATACTGATTTCTTTTTTTATGGTTTCAGAGACGGGCGGAAATGCAGACCGGCTGATTGATATACAAATACCGGGTTATCCCTATGATACACAACGCCTTGGTGTTGAACTCTCTCATATTTGGAATGCTTTTTTACGGAATCAATTTCTTCTGATTGTTTTCACCGTAATCATTTACTCTTTTTTGTTGGGAATCTTACAAGTCCGATTTTTCTTTGGGCTGGCGCTTTTGGCTGGCATGGGGAGGTTTGTTCCGTATGTTGGTCCTGCAATAGCATGGACAACGTATGGATTGGTTGCCTATTTTCAAGGCTTTACAGTGTTGGGGCTGACGCCATTTTGGTATGTGGTTTTGGTGATTGGAATCGCGTTAATTATGGATGTGCTGATTGACAGCATCGTGACACCAATTTTAATGGCTGATACACTTAAGGTGCACCCTGCGGCTGTTTTAGTGACCGTTTTGGTCGCGGCTAACTTAATGGGGGTTGTGGGTGTGTTGCTGGCGGCACCCGTATTGGCTTCGGCAAAGCTGGTAGGAGATTATGGTTTCAGCAAACTGTTTGACCTAGATCCCTGGAGAGGTTTCTCAACCAATCAGACTCCAAAACGCCTCTCGTTTAAATTGGATCGTTGGAGGCAAAAAACCAGGATGCTATGGCTGGAATTACGAGAATTCCTGAAGAACAAAAAAAACAGAACGAAATGAGGATGAAATGGCTAATACGAATGAATTAAAGACAAAGACCCTGGCAGAAACAGAAAACTACATCGCCTGGACGGCTGAAGAACCCGATGGCGAGATCACATATCATCTTGAATTGAATAATGTAACCTTGCATTTCTTCTTTGAGGAGTGGGAGGAATTTTTGAGCCTGGTAAACTCGCTCCCGAAAGACATTTCAAGGCCATAAAAACGGTTTGTGAGAGCGGCGGACGGCTAAATACAATGCCCTCTTCGCTATACTTTGTTATAGAAAAAGCAAAGCCTTGTTGGATGTTGCAACAAGGCTTTGCTTTATTTTATTTCAGCTTTTCAATGTTTCGTGTGGCAGCTTATCCAATTAACTCATTTCATGAATTCTGGTTTTATCACCTTCATATTATGAAGAGAGTCTTTTTATTTTCTCCTTAATACCTGCCGCGTCTCTGGGCTACCTCTGGTTGAGGGAGTTCTTCATATCGGGCCGGAGTAACGCGCACAGCGCTCACTTTGTATTCCGGGATTTTTGCCTGAGGGTCTAAGGCATCATTGGTGAGTAAATTCGCGGCGGCAGGGCCATAGAAGAAAGGAATAAACACCACCCCCGGATTCACCTTAGGTGTGACGTGTACGCGCAATACAATGGTACCTCTGCGGGAGCTGACCCGGGCAGGATCGCGATCGTTTAAGCCCAGGCTGGCGGCATCCACGGGGTTGATTTCCATCAGCGCTTCCGGGTAAAGATCATCCATCCACGAATTCCGTGTGAGCGTGCCGCCATGCCAATGTTCCAGCACGCGCCCCGTTGTAAGGATTAGGGGGTACTCAGCATCCGGCATTTCTGCTGAAAGGTGGTAGGTTAGGGGATGAAACTTGCCGAGTCCGTGTGGGAAACTCTCACTAAAGAGGAAAGGTGTGCCTGGGTGTTGATCATCCCATACAGGGGTTTGCAAGCCTACTTCTTCAATACGATTGTATTTGACGCCGGCATAGTCTTTTACGACGCTGCCCATCTCTTCCAGGATTTCGCTGGGATGTTTGTAGTCCCAAAAGGCTGAATTGGGGCGGCCAAGCCGCTTTTCGATACGCTTTGCCAGGTCACAAATAATTTGCCAATCTGCACGAGCCTGGCCTACTGGCGGGATGGCTTGGCGTACCCGTTGGACACGGCGGTCGGTATTGGTAAAGGTGCCCTCTTTTTCCGCCCAGGAGGTTGCAGGCAAGAAAACATCGGCGAAAGAGGTCGATTCGTTAATAAATAGATCTTGAGCGGCAATAAATTCGAGTTGCTCCATCTTTTGCCGGGCATGATTGAGGTTGGGCTCCGACATCATGGGGTTTTCTCCCATGATATACAAGGCTCGCACACCGCCGGGTCCTACGGCGCCCAAGATTTCAGTGGTGCTCAACCCAAGCTGGCGGCTTAGCCCGCCGGGTTCAATATTCCAAGCCTGTTCCCACTTTTGAGCGTTCTCTTCATCGGCTACGGACATGTATCCCGGGTAATGCCAGGGCATTGCGCCGCAATCGGAAGCGCCCTGAACATTGTTTTGTCCACGCAGGGGGTTGAGACCGGTTCCCCGCCGGCCGATATGACCGGTCAAAAGCGTTAGATTGATGAGGCTAAGGGCGTTTGCCGTACCGTTGATATGCTCCGAAACCCCCAATGCCCAATAAATTGCTGCGGTTTTTGCGGTAGCGTACATCCTGGCGGCTTGGACAATCAGATTGCGATCTACCCCGGAAATGCTTTCCGCATATTCGGGGGTAAATTTCTCCATGGATTTGGCAAATTCTTCAAAGTTTTCGGTGCGTTCATCAATGAATTTCTGGTTATAAAGTTTCTCTTTGAGGATAACATGTGCCATTGCAGAGTAGACGACGACATCCGTCCCTGGCTTTTCAGGCAGCCAGAGGGCTGCATAATCTACCATCTCGATTCGCCGAGGGTCAATGACAATGAGTTTTGCACCATGTTTTTTAATGGCAGCCTTCATTTGCAGGGAAATAATCGGATGGCTTTCTGTGGTGTTTGAGCCAGTTACAATGAAAACATCACTGTCCACCACTTCTGAGGCGGTATTGCTCATGGCGGAGGAGCCTATTGCCATTTGCAACGCGACAACACTGGCGGCATGGCAAAGCCGGGCACAGTGATCTATGTTGTTACTGCGAAACTCCGATCGAAACAATTTCTGAAGCAGGTAGTTGTCTTCGTTGGTTGCTTTGGCGCAGCAGTACACAGCCATGGCGTGAGAACCATCCCGTTGGTAAATTTCAACAAGGCGGTCTACCGTATATTCCATAGCTTCTTCCCAGGAAACAGGTTGCCATTCAGAGAGATCAAAGGCTTGGGTGCGTTCTCCGGGTTGCTGGCGCGTTTTCCGGATCATGGGTGTGGTGATGCGGCGTTTGTTATAGACAAAATCGTAGCCAAAACGCCCCTTGATGCATAAATTCCCCTGGTTGACAACTCCATCAAAGGGAGAGGTAACGCGATAGATGAAATCTTCTTTAATGTGCAATTCCAGATTGCAACCTACCCCACAAAAAGGACAGGTAGTTGAAACAATGCGATCAGACTGGGTCATAATATTACTCCTCTTCGCTCTGTTCAGCAGACGATATTTGCCGCCGTGTGCGGCGTTTTCGTTGAGAGCGAGTCAGTTTCATAATTTCATCTTCCGAAAGTCCATTTTGCAGCAGGTACTCCCGCTTTGGTTTCAGCGCGTTGGTGGGACAGACTCCAATACATTGACCACAAAAAACACAGGTGGTCGCCGGCAACGATTTCTCAAAGAAAGTTCCGATTTGTGTCTCGTAACCTCGCTTACTAAAGTTAATTGCATAAGCGTATTGGGCATCATCTGCACAAACCTGCACACAGCGCCAACACAAAATGCACTTGGCGTAATCACGGATAAAGAGTGAGTTATCATCGAGCACGGATGGTTTTCGTTCCCTGGCTTCCGGAAAACGTTGGGTGTTGGCTTGATAATCTGTCATATACTCCTGAATGCCTGGAGCTTCGCTGAGATCTACAGAGGAAGCCAACATTTCTAAAATTGTCCTACGGGAGGTTTCTACCCTCTTTGTGCGGGTATGCACTTTCATTCCTTCGCTTGCCTTGCCTATGCATGCTGGTACAAGAGTACGAGATCCTTCTACTTCCACCACACAGATGCGGCAAACCCCATAAGATGTGCAATAATCGTGAAAACAAATGGTAGGAATTTCAATACCGATTTGCCCGGCCGCCTTGAGGATCGTTGTTCCAGGAGCGACTGCAACCGTTTGTTCATCAATTGTCAAAGTTATCTTGTCGGTCATGACTATTTCTCGCTAGTACCACAATTTGGGCTGGAATAATTCAGGCCATAAACGCATGGCGCTGCTAATGGCTAAAGAGGCGGTTTGACCCAACCCGCACAGGGATGCATCAGTCATTGTCTGACCGAGGTCTTGTAAGCGTTGGAAATCGTCGCGAAGTGGGTCGCCGCGGACAACACGTTGTAATATCTCGTATTGGCGTTGCGTGCCAATCTGGCACGGGTAACATTTACCGCAGGATTCTTCAGCGAAGAAACGCGCCAGGCGAAGGCAAATGTCCAGCATGTTTCTCGTTTCGTCAAATACAGTGATGACACCTGATCCGAGCGGTAGGCCCGCGCTGCGCAGGTCTTCAAACGTCAGGCGGACATCCAAGTCTTCTTCTGCAGCAAAAGCTCCGGCTGCGCCACCAAAGAGAGCTGCCCGCATTTGTTTGCCTGATCGAACACCACCGGCCAGGTCTTCCAATAAGTGGCGGAAAGTAACACCAAAAGGAACTTCGTAAAGGCCCGGCCTTTTTACGTCTCCTGACATGCAGAAGAGTTTAGGGCCGGGGCTTTTTTCAGTGCCGATTTTACGATAATTAGCTGCCCCTCCATTCAGAATAATGGGGACATTACAAAGTGTCTCGACGTTGTTGATGACGGTGGGCTTTCCAAAAAGGCCGGAAGTGGTGGGAAAAGGCGGTTTGGCGCGGGGAAAGCCGCGTTTGCCTTCAATGGATTCGAACAAGGCAGTCTCTTCACCGCAGATGTAAGCACCGGCGCCTCTGCGCAATTCCAGATCAAAAGTAAAAGAGGAGCCGAGTATATTCTCTCCCAGATAGCCCGCTTGTCGTGCCTCTTCTATTGCCTGAGACATTGTTCGATAGGGGATTGTGTACTCTCCTCGGATATACATATAACCCTTTGGAGCACCAATGGCATAGGCTGCGATAATGATGCCTTCCAAGACGCGGTGAGGCATTGTCTCCATCATAATGCGGTCTTTAAATGTGCCGGGCTCTGCTTCGTCGGCGTTGCATACAAGGTACTTGGGACTGCCGGCCGCCCCGGCCGCCCCCTCCCATTTTAACCCGGTGGGGAAAGCAGCCCCACCTCGACCTACCAACCCGGAAGCTTTTACTTCAGCGATCACTGCTTCGGGCGATATTTGCAATGCTTTTTGCAAAGCACTATATCCGTCAACTTTAAGATAATCTGCCAACTTGCTGGGTTTGCCTCGCTGGCAGCCAGCAGTTAAGACCGAAATATCGCCGGCAATGATAGGGTTAGCATGATAAGTTTTACCTGTAACGATATCCTCCCACGTGGAAGGGCTGGCTGGTGCGACAGGTTTATCCCGTACCATTAATGCAGGGGCATGTTCACACAACCCTAAACAAGGGGCTTTTTCAAGTGTGATCGCGGGGGCATCTTCACCTTCCAGTTCGTGAAGCTCAAGCTTGCGGTTCATGACCTTGAAAAGACTGTCTGCACCGGCCATAGCGCAGACCGGGTCAGTGCAAACATGCACAACGGTCTTGGCAACGGGCGCATTGTAAAGGAGGGAGTAAAATTCTAACACTCCGTGAATATCCGCGAGGGGTACTTGTAAACTTTTGGATATTTCTACCGCCGCCTGTTCCGGAACATATCCATACAGATCTTGCACTTCATGAAGCGCGGGTAAAAGGGCGGTTCTCCCTTCGGGGGAAAATTTTTCCAAAAGAGGGTGTAGTAAAGTTAAATCAACATTCTCCATGTTACCTCCACAAAAAATATGTTAATCTGGTAATCATCAGCCTTTCTGGCTGAAGCCAGGATATAAGTAATTGGTCTGGGCCGCCCAAAATCGCTGGCGCCTGGACAAAGAAATACGACAAATCATGTATAATTATAAGGTGCTTAGCCTGGTAATTCAAGCAGGTGGGGAATCTCGCCGTATGGGTAAGAATAAAGCGTTGATGTTGTTTCGCGGTCAACCATTGTTGCAACGCGTTTTGTCGCGCGCAAGACCTATCGCGGACGAAGTTATTTTGACGACCAATCAACCTGATGAGTATGCGTTTCTGAATATCCCGATGGTTCCGGATGTGCTGCCGGGGAAGGGCGCGTTGGGCGGTTTTCTTACAGCCTTTCAAAGGGCTACGCACCCCTATGTTGCAGTCATAGCCTGCGACTTGCCGTTTGTCAGCCCGAACCTTATTACATACGAACTGGAACTTCTTGTAAAAAATGACGGGTGGGATGCAGTTGTGCCACAATCGCCAGGGGGCCCTGAGCCTATGCAGGCTGTTTATCGCCGGGAAGCGTGCAGAGATTCTGTGCACAAAGCACTGGTGAACGGAGAAATGCGGGTGACGGGCTGGCTTAGCGGGATCCGTAAACACCTGGTAACTCTGGATGAAATATCACAATTCGACCCCCACGGGCTTGCTTTTTTGAACCTCAATACTCCTGATGAGTTTCACCAAGCTGAGGAGCTTGCTGCAGCTTTGGGATTGGATTAAAAGGGAGCACCTCAAAATTCCATCTTGCTGTAAATCTCCAAATTTTCAATCTTGAGATTCTGACTTTGAATCTAAAAACTTTTCTCCTTGCTGGATCCCTTATGATACTGACCTCGTGCAGTGTTCAAGACCCGGTTGGGCAGTATCCTAAAGTTTTGGAAAAAACGATCGCGGCTTTTGTCATCTCTCTGGAGCCACCGGATGAAATGGTTGCAACGATGTCGGACCCCGGTGAAGGCCTGGCTACTTTATCTCCCTTGGATACGGATGAACAAGGAATATCTGCAAACATTGATAAGGGAGAAAAGAAAGAAGATGAAAATCAGCCCCCCGGACCGCCATCGTCCACCCTATCGGCTGAGACTAAGTGTAACCTTGCAGGGGCAGGCGCCCCTATTGATGTTACAATACCTGACGGTGCTTTTATGAAGCCGGGACAATATTTCAGTAAAACCTGGCGGCTGGTTAATTTAGGAAACTGCGCCTGGACTCAAGATTACGCTGTGGTATGGTTTTCTGGTGAGAACTTTGATGCTCAAATCGCTCAGCCTTTAAAAACCACCGTTTATCCCGGTGAAACGGTTGAAATCAACATAGATATGGCCGCTCCCGGCTATGCAGGGCAATACCGGGGTATTGGAAGCTGCTCAGCCCTGAAGGAGAATTTTTTGGGATTGGCCCGCGCGGGGATGCGCCTTTTTGGGTGAAGATTCAGGTGATGCAAGTGGAAACACCGACACCCGTGCAAACGGTTGCTCCGACACCTACTACCCAGGTAGTCGTCTCCGGAGATATTACCCTCTCACCTGGAGAGGTGTTGGATCTGGATTCGGGCGCTCTTCTGGTGGAGGAAGGCGACATTTCTTTTGAGATAAATGGTGAAAGCGGGCAGTTTCTCGTTCCCGTAAATCAAGCCAGCCTGGGCTTTTTTGGGAAAAGCCGCCCTGCAGAATGGGAGTGCCGATTGGCGTCGCTGAGTTCCGCGCCGCTTGCTTTGAATAATTTTGCGGAAGGTGGCTATATTTGTTTCCGCAGCAGCAAGGGACTTCCGGGCTATGCCTTAATCGGTGTCAAGCGGCTGAAAGAAAACCAATTGGATATCAAATATGCAACCTGGTTTATACCTTAATTTAAGAATGCAGTAGAGGATTTCCATGGACCTGGAGAAATTTGAGAAGTTTGTTGAAATTGATAAAGAAAATATGTATGGACATATCCGGAACCTGCCTGACCAATTGGAAAATGCCTGGAAAATAGGACAGGACAAAACTTTGCCAAAAAGTGATAGGTTGAAGGCTGTTGTGATCACGGGGGTAGGGGGGTCTGCGATTGGCGCAGAATTAACAGCGGCATACGTTACTCCTCTGGCTTCCATCCCGGTAATGGTTGTACGGGAGTACGATTTGCCTGCCTGGATAAAGGGGCCGGACGTGCTGGTAATTGGTTCGTCACATTCCGGAAATACGGAAGAAACGCTTTCTGCATTTCAACAAGCAGGAGATCGCGGCTGTCAACTTATGAGTATAAGTACAGGCGGCAAACTGCAGCAAATGGCAGAAGAGAGGGGATTCCCTGCCTGGATATTTGATCACCAAGGACAGCCGCGCGCTGCGGTGGGATACTCCTTTGGTTTGATGGTGTCGGTTCTTTGCCGCATAGGTGTGATTTCCGATCCGGAGGATGAGATTCAAAAAACCGTTGCCGCGATGAAGCAACAGCAGGACAGCCTGGCGCGTGAGATTCCGGTGTCTTCCAACCCAGCCAAACGCATCGCCGAGCAGCTTTATGGGCGGTGGGTGATGGTACTCGGTTCTGATTATCTAACTCCGGTGGCTCGTCGTTGGAAAGGACAGGTCAGCGAAGTTGCCAAGGCATGGGCACAGTTTGAAGCGCTGCCCGAAGCGGATCATAATACCCTGTCTGGTATTTTTAATCCAAAGGATATGCTGGCTAAATTGGTGGTGCTTTTCTTGCGTTCCGGGTCAGACCACCCGCGCAACCGTTTGAGGGAAGAATTGACACGGAAAACAATGATGGCGGAAGGAATAACCACCGATTTTATTGAGGCCGGGGGCGACACCCCAATGGGCAATATGTGGACGGCGCTGCATTATGGGGATTATGCAGCTTATTATCTTTCTATGCTGTATGAAGTTGATCCGACCCCGATCACGGCGATGGTGGATCTCAAAAAGGCGCTAAGTTTGTTGTAAACAAAAGAGGCTGGGCAGAAATTTCTGCCCAGCCTCTTTGAGGTTTAATTTTTTAAAACAGGATTGAAGCCAGTTCAGAACGATACTGGCGCACCTGTTCATCCTCTTGATTAAAAAGCTCCAGAATGCTTAAGATCAGGCGGCGCGCCGCGCCATTGTGATAATTTTTACTCTGGCGCATGATATCCAACAACCCGTCAAGCGCAGCAGGCAGGTTCCCCTTGGTGGACAAGTGAATGCTGTTTGCATAAGCCGCGTCCAGATCTTCTTCTACAGGTAAAATACCCTTACGGTAAGCCGTTTGCGCTTCCGCAAGCGGCAGAAGAAGTTCCGCCCGGGCGAATTCTCGGCTTGCCGGGAAGGCCTGAAGGATGTTCTGCGCCTCAAATCCTTTGCCTTGTGGCAGCAGGCTGAGGGCTAGCCCGAGCAGCGCACCAGGGTTGTCCGGATTCTGGGAGAGAAGGCTTCTGTATTGGCTTTCTGCTTCACCCCAGTTTTGGGAAACCAGAGTACTTGCTGCTTTTTCAAGTGCCAGGGTGAGCGGACTTGGCGGAGTAATCTTATTAATAAATTCACGGACCCTTGGTTCTGGCTGGGCGCCGGTAAATTCCCCTACAACCTCACCGCTGCTGAATGCTTTGACGGTGGGGATGCTGCGCACACTATAACGAATTGCCAAATTGGGGCTTTCGTCTACATTAACACGGGCAAGACGAAATGCGCCATTGGCTTCATGAACCAGGTGTTCAAGTACAGGCTCCAGAACCTTGCAAGGACGACACCATTCAGCCCAGAAATCTACTACGACCGGTGTATTTTGAGAATAGGCTACAACATCATATTCAAATGATGCTTCGTTCACATTAACAATAAAATCAGATGCTGCCATATCGTAACTCCATCGAAAACTTGTTCAGTCTTCTTGCTTTCATTGTAACCAATCCTTATAAGAATTATATCGGAAAAACCCGGAATTTCGACTACTCTCATTGCTATTTGGAGGACGAGAGGGCTCTTTCAAAGGGTTAGCCTATAAAAATATTGGGCCGGTGAATTGTTTCTGGACAACAACAAAACAACAACAGACCCATTGACAAAGGTTAAATAGATGCTACGATCAGAGCTTTGATGTTAGAGAAGTAATCCAGGAATTGTGAGGTTGTATTGTGAAAATGGCTGAGGAACAACAAGAAAACTCCATTTTAATAAAGGAAGCGGAAGCAACGGGTCAAACTACTCCAAGGGTTGGAGCAAAACAAGGGTATCCTGCGGCTCTGCTCTCTGTAGCGGCAGCAGCTTTACTTTGGAGCACGTCGTACGTGATCATCAAAGAGGCTGTATCTGAGATACCTCCCCTGACTTTTGGAGCGATCCGTTTTATGATTGCAGCAGTTGTCGTTGTGATTTTGGCGCTACTCACCGGAAGGGTTGAAAAAGTATCCAGAAGTGACCTCCTCCGCCTGGCTGTCGGAGGCTTGCTGGGAATTACCCTGTATTTTTCCCTGCAAAACGTCGGCGTTCAAAAGGCTTCTGCATCGGATGCGACTTTGCTTGTGGCTTCTTTCCCTGCTATTACCATGCTTTTGGAAACGATATTATTTAAAAAGAAAAGCTCGATCATCCGTTTTGCAGGGGTTGGCATAGCGTTTGTGGGGATTTACTTTATTATTGATCAATCCGGACCCTCCGCTGGTTCTCAGCGCTTACAAGGGGATTTGTTATTTCTGTCAACCGGGGTGGTTTGGGCATTCTATAATTTTGTCACCCAGAATATTGTGCAGCGTTATTCCACACTCACCGTTATTTTCTGGCAGACTTTATTTGGAGCAATTGCTTTTATCCCGGTTGCATTTTTAGAAGCCGCTGCATGGGCGCCCATTAGCGCTGCCGGGTTGTTGAGCGCGCTCTACCTTGGAGGGTTTTGCTCAGTGGGCGCATTTCTCTTTTACGGTTATGGTTTAAGAAAACTGGACCCCGGAACGGCAGTTGCGTTGTTAAACCTGGTGCCGGTTTTTGGTTTGATTCTGGCCATTACGGTACTGAAAGAAAAGGTTGGCCTTATCCAGATTGTGGGCGGACTTATTGTCATTGCGGGCGTCACCCTGACTGTTCCTGTGGATTCTCATAATAACCCATTTCAAAAATTGATTGCCAGATACTTTAAGAAATGACGGCTGCTGCATGTGGTGCGCATGTTTTTTCCAGCATAAAAACATTTTCGGACTGAAACCCCTTCTCCGACAGGAAAAATTACAGCTTCTTTCTTGTAAAAGCCGCTTATCTAATCCATGACATCTTAACAATTTGCTGATTGCCACTTGCCTGGTAATACTTGTGAATTGCCTATCTTGGCCGCATAGGTGTACGCGAAGATTGAGAAGGAAGCACTCATTGCCCCGACCGGTGCGATGGAAACTTGTATAGTAAATAACAATTTAAATCACGGTTGTAGAACTCCTGGAGAAGCTTCCAGAAAAACAGGCCGACTGGTGATAGAGAAATTGCCTCTTGTAAAGGTGGGTAATTGTAACTACAATGTTCATTAAAATGATCAATAATATAAATAAAGGTGGGAAAAATGTTAATCAATATCTTATTTCTTATCTTGATCCTCGTTTTGGCAGTAGTGTTTGCCTTGTTGGCGCGAGCAGCCTGGCGTTCCAGGTTTAGGGTTGTGCGTTGGCTGGGGGTGCTGCTTTCAGGTTTGCTGGCACTGGTATTCATAGCGGTCTGCGTAGTTGCAGCTTTGGGGTTGGTGAAGCTAAACACAGCTCCCTATCAATACAAAGCGACAAACATTTCTGTGACAGGGACACCTGAGCAGGTTGAACAAGGGGCAAGAAAGGCGGAACTGTGTGTGGGATGCCACTCTACAACCGGGAAATTTCCGCTAGATGGCAGCAGCGAGAATTTTTTGGGTGGGGAGGGCCCACCCCTTGGCATACTGTACGCACCAAACTTAACCCCGGGTGGCCCTCTAAAGGATATGTCGGATGTTGAACTTGCCCGGGCGATGCGCGAGGGCATCGGCAAGAATGGGCGGCCTTTACTGGTGATGCCAAGCAAAGCATTGCACAACCTGAGTGATGAAGATACAACTGCCCTCATTGCATTTCTGCGCGCGCAGCCGGCTGTGGAGCGAAACCCACCTGAAAGGCAGACGACTTTGTTGGCAGCGCTGTTAGTCGGGGCGGGGTTGTTCCCTACTTCGGCTCAACCGCCAATCGAGGGGCCAATCATAACACCTCCATCGGGAACGGTAGAGAAAGGCCGTTACTTGGTGTATTCCACTGGGTGCATTGATTGTCACGGCGACAACTTGGCTGGAATACCGCCTGGCGGCTTTGCTCCTTCCGGGCCAAACCTGACAGCGATTGTGCCTAAATGGAACCAGCAAGACCTGATTAATTTGTTCCGCAATGGGAAAGATCCAACGGGTAGAATGATTTCAGAGGGCATGCCCTGGCAAGAATACAATGCGGCATTGGATGACGGCGAGTTGAAAGATATGTATACCTTTCTGCATGGTTTAGAGGAGCAACCGGCCAATCAATAAAAATGAAATAATTTGCACCTCAAAAACGAGGGGAGATCGGTTTTTTCCGGGGATAGCAAAAAAACCTCTTTGGCAAGGAATGGTGAGAGGACCATACTCCTGCTTCAGAGGTTTTTGTGTTACAGGATACCATTTTGGCGGACTTGCCTTGCTTGTTTTTGGCTCACGGAGCCGAACTCCAATGCTTATTCCTCGTCCTCGCTCCCAATTGTGCCGGGTTGATTCAGGGCAATTACATCACCGTGAACATTGATAGTGATGCGGAAACCCGCCATACCCATGTAGGCACGCGTCTCTTCAGGAATGCCGGTTTGCAGCAGGGTTTCAAATTGTTCATCAATTTGCTTTAATTGTTTCATAATGAGGGCGCGGCTGAAGATGTCATCCGCTCCGAGCATCTTGACGGCCTGATCGGCAATGCTGCCTTCATGGTCCTGAATTTGTTCTTTCATCATTCGTAGTACCTGGCGATCTACTTCTTCGCTTGGAATGTGGCGTAGAAAACCAGAATCGTTGACCACATAGCATGGGTCAGTGCCGATCAAAGCAGTGGTTACTGCTTGTCCAAACTCGTCTTCAATCAAGCCGGAAAACAAAGGTTGTCTTGCCATCGTTTTTATTCTTTCGCCTGATAAATAACATCCACAGCAGTGCCATTATCCTCTTTCCAATAAAAACTGTCAATTGGTACAACGGGGGTTGTCCACCGGTAAATCCAGCGCGAGGCTGTGGAAAGGCAGTTAATACAGCCATGGCTGCGCGGTTTGCCGACGTCATTATGCCAATACGTTCCATGAAAAGCAATCCCGCTGCGGGTGAGATAACACACCCAGGGCACGCCTGGCAAGTCATAGGTTTTTGGGGCTGCCAGCCCGCCATCCGCCATGTGGCGGGAAGGGCGTTTACGATTGGTGATATACCGGCCGACAGGTGTACGAAAATCTCCGTCGCTGAAACGAGCGCCGGTCGCGACACGGGTCATAAAGACCGGAATATCAGCTTCAAAAGCGATTGTTACCTGATCCTTCAAGCGAATTTCCAGGCGCTTTTCTTCCAGAGGTATATTGGGTGAAAGGGGGGAAAGTTCCTCAGCGGTGATGGGGCGCAAGTGAGTGGCATCAACAAGATAACTGAAAGGGAATTGATCGTCTGGAACAAGATACCAGAACTTGCCTTTGTCATCCTGTTTCACATCCACAATCCAATGTGTGGAGCTGTAATAAAAACGATAGGCAATGGATGCCGGATATTTGGGGTTCCAGATTGCGTCGGTATAAGGCACGGTAACTTCAGCCAGTTGTCCTTTTTCCGGAATGCGCTGGAGAACTGGGTTGAGGTTGAGCTTTACCGGTTGGACGCTCCCGGAATGTACATATCCTTCATGGTTCAGTTCATACCAGACACGGTTATATTCTGGCTTATCGTCTCCGACGGTGATGTTGGTAATCGGCAGGAGGATGTCCCGCCAGTACATTTTGATGAATTTTCCTGAAAAGGTAGGTGAATCGTACAGGGTTACTCGGTTGTCTAAAATCCGGCCAGTTGGCAAGGTGGAGGGGTCTGCCGAGGAGGTTGATGAAAAGTCCAAGCGGGAGAATCCGGGCAGCATATACAGGGAGAGTGCACCGAGACGGGCGAGCTTTAAAAACTCACGACGGGATATTTGTTGATTGGGGTTAAAAAGAATACCAGTCATACCATCTAATCATGAATAGTAATCAGTGTGCCAATAGAAGCCCAGTCATACAGCCAGGCGGCGTCTTCGGTGCGCAGGTTGATGCATCCGTGACTCATCGGGACACCGAAGTTGTTATGCCAGTATGTCCCATGCAAGGCATAGCCTTTATAAAAATACATGGCATACGGGACATTGGGCAAATAATAGTCTTCCCCTGCCATTGTAGAGTAGCGGTACCGTGTATTGATGTGGTAGCTGCCGGTTACGGTGGGGTACAGCCACGTACCGGAGGAAATGATAAATGTGTTGACAAGCTGATCCCCCTTATAAGCATACAGGGTTTGCTGGCTAAGGCTGACCTCAATCCATCTTTCCCCGCCGGTCACTGCACCATCTGGAAGATATGGATTCGGAGGATCAGGGGGAACTTCTGTGGGCGCCTGGGTCGGCGTCTCCGTCTCCGTAGGTGTTTCTGTAGGCGTCTCCGTTGGAGTTGCTGTTTGAGTGGACGTAGGGGTTGATGTGGATGTTTGCGTAGGAGTTTGGGTAAATGTTGAAGTTGGAGTAAAGGTGGCGGTTGGGGTCAAGGACGGTTTAAGCAGCGCGCCTGCTGGTTTCACAATGGAATTGGCTCCGGCCATTACCACCCAGTCTTGTGAAAATGCCAGCCATAACGCGACTGTTATACATAAAATAGCGGTCATGGTCAGTGCAGATAGAACAAGAACCGTTAATTTATTGAGGGGCCGCTTTGCGGGTGAAGCGGCACGCTTTTGAATGCGTACTTTTGTCGTCTCGCCAGAATGTTTCGCGCCCGTTGTGTGAATGGGGAGAGTTTCACCTGCCAACATGTCTGCTTTTCGCTTGCGTCGGAGCGCCCAGCGGATTCCCTGGCGGGCACGCTGACTGGCAGGGTTGACTTGGAGGGCATACTTTAGGAACTGGAGGCTCGTGTCAGGCGAAGATAATGCCGCCATGATTAACCAGGCTTCTTCCAGGGAAGCATCGCATTCCGCAGCAAATTTGGCATAAGCATAAGCTTCGGAGCGGTTTCCACCCTGAAGAGCCAGTTTTGCCTGCTTTAAAGCGTCCAGAGCGGAGGAATGGGAAGGCGCGATCATTGAGAGAGGAGATCAGGGGAGCTTATGGATTCATTGTTCAGAAAACATAAAATACCGGAGGCAATACCCTGGGCAACAAGTTTAGGTTGTTGAGTGAGTATCTCCCTGTCCAAATTAAGAAACCCTGTTTCAATAATTGCCGCCGGGGTGGACGCATTAACCTCATTGAAGGTATGGTACTCGGTCATATCCCTGGTGGTCGTGTTGGAGTGGTATCGCATATTTGTTGTTTCCTGATAGCGAACGACCAGGCAATTCGTCAGTCTTTGTGCTTTTTCCGGATAGGCGGTCTCAACTGCGGCAGCAACTTTAAATCCGGTTGCATCCTCGTAGTATGTGCATGAATCGTTATGAATGGACACAAGCGCAGCAGCCTGATATCCGGCGAGCCTCCGATCAAACTCCTCGAGCAGGTCCACCTCATAGCCCAAGTCCATAAGCTGTTGCCTTACCAGAGCCGCAATTTGGAGATTGACATCTACTTCGCGCAATCCGTCTTCACAGACTGCCCCGGGGTCGCCTTCTTTTCCGGAATGCCCGGCTACGATGCCTATTTTAATTTTCTCCGGAGGAGAGGTGGGCTGTGGCGTTAATGGTTCTTCGGATGGCGCCTGACGGGTGGCCTGCACTGAAACGAGAAGTTCCCCAACTCGTCGGTTGGAAAAGAGATTCGCAGGAGTCCATAGGGTCAGCAGGGATGCCATGATGACGGCTACACTGATTACGGTCTGAACAGCCCCCCAAGAACTGAAACTTGTGGAAGGTGTCTTTTTGGGGCCGGTATCTAAAGCAAGGTGATCGCTCATAAAGTGTTCAAATAGGGTTACAATATCCCCAGCTTAAAGGGTCTGGCTGCGGGTGTTGGATCATGATAAGTATAAACGAGTTAAGAATTTTGGTGCAAATGAGATTTGCTGGAGGCTTCTTGCATGATCATTCAGGATGATTTGCTGCGCCAGGCAATGCGGTGTTGGACAACAGGGGTATGTGTTGTTACCAGCCGGTGGGAGGGTGTGTGTTACGGGATGACAGTAAATTCTTTCACCTCGGTATCCCTTGAGCCGCCAGTGGTCACGGTAACTTTGGCGGATAATACCTATACGCGGCAGGCGGTGGATCAGTCCGGTATTTTTGCAATAACGATACTTTCTTATAAACAGCAAACCCTTGCTGAACGTTTCGCAGGCCTTCACCCGGAAATACAAGATCGCTTTGAAAATCTGGAAACTTTTACCCTGGCCACCGGGGCGCCTTTTCTTTCTGAAGGCGTGGCTTTTTTGGATTGCATTGTTCGGCATACTTATCCGTTGGCTACTTCCTCATTGTTTATTGGCGAGGTTGCTTCTGTCCAGTATACCGGGTTAGGTGATCCTTTGGTTTATCACAACCGTTCCTATCACAGGCTGCCGTGATGACTTTTGAAAAGTTGACCGAAGAAGAAAGAAAAATTTTGTTGGAGCTTGCCCGGTTGTCCATGGTTCTGGCTGTGGCAGATGAGCCTCCGCCTGAGTTGGAACTAAACACTTATTCTTTGACATTGCAAGCACATGGCGCCTCCTTTGTGACCCTGACTGAAGAAGGAAATTTGCGAGGCTGTATTGGAACGTTGGAGCCCCACCAGCCTTTGGTGCAAGATGTATGCGAACATGCTGCGGCGGCGGCAACAGAGGATTATCGGTTTCCACCGGTGCAATATCCGGAAACCTCAAGGATACAGATTGGGATTTCCAGGCTGACTCCTTCGCAACCCATTCATTATGAGGATCCTCTGGTATTGCCCGGACTTTTGCGGCCGGGAGTTGACGGTGTGACCCTGCGGGATGCAGGCAGACGGGCGACATTTTTACCGCAGGTGTGGGAGAAGGTTTCCAA
>JADLFQ010000109.1 GCA_020845515.1 Anaerolineaceae bacterium
AAAGCGCCTGCCAAATTTGAGCCGGCTATTCCTCCCTGGGTGGATATGGTTGTGAATGTCGTGGGTTTATCCGGTTTGGGTAAGCCTTTCTCTGCCGAAACTGTCCACCGACACGAGGAATTTGCCAGCTTATCGGGTTTGTCTATGCTCAACCCCATTACACCTGAGGCGTTAACCAAAGTTCTAAGCCATGGCGAAGGAGGTTTGAAAAATATTCCCTCTCGAGCGCGAAAAGTTATTGTATTAAACCAGGCAGACACACAGGAAATAAATGTGATTGAGGGGATGGCCGCCCAATTAAAAGAAGTCTATGATGCGGTGTTGATTTGTGCATTAAACTCAACCAATTCCCAAGAAGAGGTCTTGAGTGTTCACGAATTGATTGGAGGGATCATTCTGGCGGCAGGATCATCCACCAGAATGGGAATCCCAAAAATCTTGCTTGAGTGGAAAGAGCAAACCCTGATCCGCACGATTGCGGAAAAAGCATTGCAAGGGGGGCTGCTACCGGTGATCGTTGTTGCCGGGGAATTAATTGTACAAGTGGTTAGGAGCCTTGAAGGGTTGCCTGTCAAGCTAATTGAAAATAAGCAGTGGCATGAAGGACAGAGTGTTTCCATCGTCAAAGGGTTACAGGCGGTTGGTAGGCGAGTAGGAGGGGCCATATTCCTACTGGCAGATCAACCCCAAATTCCCGTTGCGTTGATTGAAGAATTGGTGAAACAACATTCTTTTTCCTTGAGCCCGATTATTGCTCCCAGGGTGGCGGGAAAACGCGCAAATCCAGTTTTATTTGACGCAGTAACGTTTCCAGCGCTATTAAAATTAATAGGAGATAGTGGAGGAAGGCAGATTTTTGACCAATTTCCGCCAGATTGGCTGGAGTGGTCGGACGATACAATCCTTCTTGATGTTGATACTCCTGCGGACTATCAGCAGTTGAAAAATTTAGGCAGCCCATGATTGAGAAACGCCCTCCCATCGGCGCGGTAGTCCTGGCCGCAGGCATGTCCACGCGCATGGGAAGATCAAAGCTGAGTATGCCTTGGGGGAAAAGCAGCGTTATTGGCAAGGTCATTGATACATTGGTTGCCGCCAGCGTTGAACCCATTCTAGTGGTGGTAGGTGGTCACCGCGAAATCGTCATAAAGCTATTAGCCGGAACGCCTGTGGTTATCGTGGATAACCCAAATTTCAAAAACGGAGAAATGCTGGAATCCCTTCAGGTTGGATTGCGCAGTCTGCCGGAGGATATCGCTGCTTCGCTGATGGTATTGGGCGATCAGCCCCAAATTTTAGAGAGCACGGTTAGAGATATTATGAGCAGCTTTCAGCAGGACAAGCCGCGTTTAATTGTGCCAAGTTATCAACGAAAAAGAGGTCACCCCTGGTTGATCCCAAAGAATTTATGGGAAGAGATTTTGAATTTTAAACCTCCGCTGACTTTGAGAGATTTTTTGAACAACAATACAGAAAAAATTGAATATCTTAATGTATCAAGCGACAGTGTGCTGCAAGATTTGGATACGCCGGAAGATTACCAGAAATTCCGCCCATCTGATAGAGTTGATGATAAGGAGTAAATAAGCGGCATAACAGTGAATGTATATAAAATTACACAAAGAGGTGTAAGAGCCTCACTGGAAGAAATTGGCTTTGAACAACCTGCATTGACGCTGGATGATGCTTCCCGCCTCCTGCCTGCGGGTGCTTATACGACCTTGCGGACATATCGAGGAAATTGTGCTATTCAACTGGAGAAGCATTTTGATCGCCTGGAGGAAACTGCCCGACTTTCAGGTTGTTTATTCCACCTGGAACGCGATGCCCTTCGTGCCGGTATGCGGGAAGCTATTCAAATCTCTTCGCAGGACGACAGCCGTATAAGGATTACCGTAGATTTTTCACTTCTACCAGGAAATGTTTTTCTTTCGATTGAACCCTTGCAAACACCATCTTCCGAGAGCTACCGGAACGGGGTGGATGTGGTGACGCGCAGCATTGTGCGAGAAAACCCGCGAGCCAAGTTGACACAATTTATCTCTATTGCACGCCAGGTGCGCCAGGAATTTAAAGAAAGGCATGAAGAAATTCTCTTAGTTGATCAAAAAGGAGATATTTTAGAGGGGTTGACAAGTAATTTTTTTGCAGTCCTGGGCAATCGCTTAAGAACAGCGGGAGAGGGCATTTTAATGGGGTTGACGCGCTCTATTGTTTTGGAATGTGCAGCGACGATGGAATTATCACTCGATTTTACACCTGTGCCCACTACAGAAATTAAAAATACCTCCGAAGCTTTTATTACGAGCAGCAGTCGGGGAATTTTGCCTCTCCGATCCATAGATGGAAAAAAGATTGGAACGGAGATTCCGGGCGTCCGGACCCGGGCTCTGGCAGAGAAGTTCGAAACAAGCATTGCGGCTATGATACGTCCGATCTAGATGACTATGCCTCGGGGACTTCTTCGCCTTCCCCTATATAGGAATCTGCAATAAATTTCCCTTTTTCCATTTCAGCAAGTAATTTCAGCGCTTCTGCTTCTTGTGTTTCCGGCACCAAAATACGGGCATCTCCTAAAGGACCAATTGTCAAGCCGTACGTAATCCCTGCGCTCTCTTGATAAACGACTGCCTCGACGCCTTGTGCCTCCAAGAATAATTTAATTGTTTCGGCATCAAGGTACCCGTTGGCATGATAAACCACCTTGAAATTAAGCTCGTTTTTTTGTGTCATTTTTTCTACCTTTTGGCTGGTATTTGGCAATTATAGAAGCAATGGCTTTTTGCTTTCCTCCTTCATCTTGAACCCAACCTTCCTGATATTTCACTATACGCCAGTTCTCATTAAAATATTGAGGGAGTTCATTTTCGCCCAGCAAATAAGCTTCCGGAGTTTGTGGACGGATGGCTCTTATCTTTTGGGTTAACGTTTCAATCATTACGTAACCACCAGGTTTGGTAAAATGAGACAGATTATTTAAAAGCTCTCTTTGCAGGAAATAAAAATTAATGATGACATCATACTGTAGCGGAGGAATTTGAGGGTGGGCAAGATCGGCAACCATGGCAGATAAGTGAGGATATTGACGCTTTGCTAGCAGCACCGCTTCGAAAGAAATGTCAATTCCGATTACACGCAAGCCATGGTTCAACAGAACACCCGCGTTTCTCCCGGCGCCCATGGCAATATCCAAAGCAAGTCCATTTTTAGGCAGAATGGCAATATTTTCTGTAAGAAATCGGAGCGGTGGTTTAGTCTCCCACCCTGTTTTGCTCCTATAGCGTTCATTCCAGCGTATGGCGTCTTCTTCAGGCATGCCGAGAGGTCCTTTCGGTTTTCTTTTTTATACGATTTAACCGATGTGTTAAATCTTTTTGCAATAGCCGGTTTTTGAAATGCTCTTCCTTATCGCGGCTCAAAAAGGCGAAACCTTGCTCTGCCCAAATTTGGGCTTGCTGATAGTCTTTTTGACTGTGTTCATAGTATTTTGCAAGTTCAATGCAGGCTTGCGGCTGGCCGTATTCGGATGCTTTTTCCCAGAGTTTTATGGCCTGCTCCCAATTCCCCCGCTTCCGATAAAGGAATGCGAAGCTGAGGAGTGTGTGGATGAAATGGTCGGTAGGCAGGCCCTGTGTTAAACCACTTTCGTAGCAAAGCACAGCCTGGTCAATCAATCCGAGCGACTCGAATACTTTTGCAAGCGCGATCATATCCAGGGCGCTTTTTACATTTTCAGCTATTGGGTAAAGCAGCATATTATTAATATAATTCATCAGAGCAGCAAGGCTGATAATATCAATTTCATTATGATAGAAAACCCCTTTTAAGGGGCGGGCGTCTCCGGTTTTCAGATAGTCAAAATAAATTTGGGGGACAAGCCAGCCTGGTGTTTCCAATTGGTCTCGAGACATTTGAAGAACTTCCTTCTCAAGAGAGCCCAGGGAGCGGTCCCTTAAGCGGTTGCGCCAAATCTGTCGGGATAAGTGGAGTAAGTCAATGTGCTCAAGTGTTTTGAACGGAGAGAAAAACCCGTTGAGGATATGACGAGTATTGAGGATGGGGATATCAAAAGATTTACCGTTGAAAGTCACCACTACTTCAAAGGGTTCTATGCGCCGAGACAAGGAACTTAATAGGGCTGGTTCGTCTTTTGGAGAACGCATGAATAACTGTACTACAGTAAAACCTTGTTCCGAGTAGTATCCAAGCCCTACCATAAAGGGGTAAGTCCCCGTGCCGCCCGCAAGCCCGCTGGTTTCTGTATCAAGAAAGAGAAATTTGTTTTGGCGGTAGGGTTCAGTTGCTGAGAGTTTGGCCCATTTTTGTATTAAGAGCGTGTCTGTTTCGCTTGTTAATACAGCATTCCCCTGCTGGTAATTGGGGGAATAGGTATTTTCCACCACAAAGATTTCCCCAAAGCTTGTGGGCTCCTCGTACCCATTTGGAAAGAGTTGTTCTATAGGATGACTTAGCTTAGCCGCGGGCAAATAGTTTTTTGGCAGTCCGAGATGAACGCCCAAAGATTTCAATTTATCGGCAAGTGATTCGGAACTGTCCAAGATTAATCCTGTTGGGTCTTTGCCAGGACATCCAAAATAACTGTTGTTTCTTCTTTGGCGCCTAAACCATCCGCACCTGCGGGGCCTACGCAAGCAGGGCATCCATCCATACACGCGCATTCCTTGACGCGTTGGAGGGCGCTGGCAACAAGAATTTCGTAGTTGTTAAATATTTCCCTGCACAACCCTATACCGGCAGGCACTTGCTCGTAAATAATCACGGTAGGCTGGTGGTTGGCAAAGGGGCAGTTATATTCCATATGCGCGCCCAAATCACTGACATCGCACATGAGAAAAATGGGCGCCAAATGACGCAGAAGATGACTCAACCCGGCCAGCCCAGAGCGCACTCTGACACTGAGCTCTGCTGCCCGATGACATTTGGGACATAAAGTAATCAGGTTGTCGGGCTGATTTGCCAGTTCCTGGCGGGCAAAAAGCTTAAATGGGATTTTGTGGTGAACATGAAAGGGTCTTTGCTCTTCAAATTCGCCACAGACCTGACACTGATAGTGATCTCGCTTTCTGATCTGATCGCGAATACGGGGCCAGAGATTGCCGTAATTGTTCGGTGCACTTCGCCAAACCCCGAGATTAAGTAGGTGGTTCGTTGTGTCCTGGTTTAACGTTAGCCAGAACGCGGTTGTGCGCAGGTTGGTTGGGGGAAGCAATAAATCGGTGTTGTTAAGGACGATATTTGTGGACCATTGAATTTGTTTATACCCAATCAACTGGGTGGTAACGAGGACTTCACCAAAATTATTTGTACCGCCGGTAACCTGACTATCCTTGATAACATTAATACATTCGATCGTATTTTGAAGGCGGGGTTCTGTATAATAATCTAAATTGGATGCCTTGAGTGTGGCTGTATTGGTTTCCAGGTCAAGAGTTTTAACCAGGTAGGTATCCCACTCGTGCAGGTATACCGCGCCGGGGTGCACCATCCAATGGGCACTGGTTGCATCCACCTGACCAATGATTTTATTTCCGTCCTCGTGCTGCACAACAAGGGATACTGAATCCGAAGTTGCAGTACGAAGAGAGATTTTGTTTGCGGGATACTGATCTGCCATCCAGTAATATTTTCCTCCCGACAGATAGAGAATGCCTTCTTGTGCCAGAATAGCTAACAAATCGTTGAGCATTTCCGGAGATACTGATCCATAGAGGCTGTTTTCGTCGAAAGGTAGTTCGAAAGCAGCACAGCGCAAATGGTGAAGTAAAACTAACAGGTTATCCGGGTTGATAAGTGCTTTTTCCGGCGGATTCTCAAACAGAAATGCCGGGTTTTGAAATAGATATTGGTCGAGCGGGCTATTCGAGGCAACGAGAATAGCCAACCCTTCTTCGAATCTGCGGCCTGCCCGTCCAGCTTGTTGGCGGGCGGCGGCAATCGTACCAGGATACCCGGCCATGATAACGGCATCTATACCGCCGATGTCAACCCCAAGCTCTAAGGCATTGGTTGCGATAACTGCCTTAACCTCTCCATTCTTCAAGCCATTTTCGATCTGGCGGCGTACCCTTGGAGTATATCCGGAACGGTAGCCGCGCGTATCTTCCGGATTGAGAGAATGGTTGGACGCCATTCGCCTGAGAGTCATTTCGACAGAGCGCCTTGAGCGAGTAAAAAATATTAGTTGAATATTACGAGCAAGTAATTCGGAAGCTAAACGGATGCTCTCTGATACGGCGCTTGCTCGTATTCCCAACTCTTCATTGAGCAGCGGAGGATTATAGAGAATAAAATTTTTTTTACCACGCGGAGAACCACTTTGGCTGATCAGGGTAACCTCTTCTCCAATTAGCCGGCTTGATAATTCGTTTGGGTTTGCAATTGTGGCTGAGGTTAGTATCTTTTGAGGGTGTGCTCCATAAAACCCTGAGATTCTCTTGAGTCTCCGGATGACATTGGCCACGTGTGAACCAAATACACCTCGATAAGAATGGACTTCATCCAGGACGACATACCGTAAATGTTGGAAGAACTCTGCCCACAAGGTGTGATGGGGTAATATCGCGGTATGGAGCATGTCCGGATTAGTAAATAGCAGGCGAGCTTTTGTGCGGATTTCGGGGCGTTTTGATTGGGGAGTATCGCCGTCATATACACCAATAAGGTGGTCCGAACTTCGAAAAGAAAATTCGGACGATTGGGTGGCCAGGGATAACGCGCGATTAAGGTTTTGTTGTTGGTCCTGGGCTAAAGCTTTTGTCGGGAAAATGTATAAGGCGCGTGAATTTGGATCGCGGGACATAGAATCCAAAACAGGGAGATTGTAGCAAAGCGACTTTCCACTTGCCGTGGTTGTGCTAATAGCGACATTGTTTCCTGCCTTGACTGCCTCCCAACATTTTATTTGGTGAGCATAAAGGGACCTGATCCCCATCTTTTGAAGCGTTGTTTTTACAGGGCTGGCAAGTCCAGGGGGAAAGTCGTCGAAACAACCGCTGTACTCTTGCTCGACCTGCCAATAACAATTTTTTAAAAAATCAGGATCCGAACTCCATGAGGAGAGAATATTTTTTAACATTATGATATCCCTATACCCCCATTGTAACGCGAAAAATATAGAAACATCTGGCGTATAATTAAAAATGTTGCAGGGCCACTGAACTACATTGTTGTCCTGCGGGAAGGTGTCATCTTTTGCTACCGATAGCGAGTGCACTGGTTTTGGGGATAGTGGCGGCCTGTGTGATAAACTATTTGGCCGATACACTTCCGCGTCAGCACGACCTCAGCCGGCAGGATGATAAAGAATCGTGGGGACTTTTTTATTGCCCGTCGTGTGGTGCGCATAGCCATTTATGGAATTATTTTTGGTTTAACGGATGTAAAGAATGCAATGCTCCTCCAGCATTAAGGCGGTGGGTGATCCTGATCTTATTTCCCGCCTTATTTCTGTTTATTCTGATTTTCCCATCATCCAAGTTGGCGTTCTGGCAGTTTGCTGTTTTGCTCACGTATTTTGGTGTCGTTGTAGTAATTGATCTGGAGCATCATATTATTCTTGAAATTGTTTCCATTACCGGAGCTTTGATAGCATTTGCCCTGGGTTGGATGCTGCATGGTTTTCCAATAACTATTTGGGGCGGAATTGCTGGCTTTGGGATTATGTTTGTGCTGTATGGATTGGGAGTTCTTTTTTCGAAAAGTGTATCAAGGAATCGCGCTGAACCTCTAGAGGAAGGAGCACTGGGAGCAGGTGACATCCGTCTAGGGGGAGTGATTGGGTTATTATTGGGGTGGCCTGGAATTACAGGGGGATTATTATTTGCAATTTTAGCAGGGGGGCTGATAAGTATAGTTATTTTGCTGAAGTCTTTTGTGCGAAGGCAGTATAAAGCGTTCAGGGCAATACCGTACGGGCCTTTTCTTGTTTTTGGAGCGCTTTTGCTTCTTTTGTGGCCTTTTTAGAATCTTTGCGAGGGATTTTTGATAGGTACGGCTTCCTGTTTGCCAAGGTTAAGGAGGACCGGCATTAATGATTTTAGAGGAAACCAAATTAGAGAATTGTATAAAATTCTGCTTGAAATCATAAATTAGGCGTTTAGTGTGTTCTATATAATCTCCTTGATCTTCCCACGCGGCTTGGGGATCAAGGATTTCAGGAGGAACTCCTGGACAACTTTCGGGGATCCATAATCCAAAAAAAGGATCTTGCTTATAAGGAACATGCGCTAATAGCCCTTCAAGAGCAGCCCTGATAATTGCGCGTGTATAAGGCAGTTTAAAACGTTCTCCTACGCCATACGGGCCGCCTGTCCACCCTGTATTAATCAACCAGGCCGTTACCTTGCTGCGGGATATTTTCTCTGCCAGCAATTCAGCATATACCTGAGGGTGAAGCGGCAAGAAAGGAGCGGCAAAACAGGTTGAAAAAGTAGTTTGTGGTTTTTTCCCTAGTTCTTTTTCTGTCCCGGCCAATTTCGAGGTATACCCTGATAGAAAATAATATAAAGCCTGGTCCGTGGTCAAACGAGCCACTGGAGGGAGAACACCAAAGGCATCTGCTGAAAGAAGGAAAATATTCTCAGGCTGGTCGCAGCACCCACAATTACTTGCATTTTCCACATAGGCCAGGGGATACGCCGCGCGCGTATTTTCCGTTAGTGTTTCATTGTCAAAAAATATCTCACGTGTGTTTGTGTCAAAAACAACATTTTCCAATACAGTTCCAAATCGGTGAGCAGCATTCCAAATAGACGGTTCGAGTTCTCTGCGAAGACGGATTGTCTTTGCGTAACACCCCCCTTCAATGTTGAATATCCCTTCCTCTGTCCAACCATGCTCATCATCACCGATTAATTGACGGTCGGGCGTGGAGGAAAGTGTTGTTTTTCCTGTTCCGGAAAGGCCAAAGAAAAGCGCTGCGTCACCATGGTTGCCAACATTGGCTGCACAGTGCATGGATAATACGCCCTGCAAGGGAAGCAGGTAATTGGCTACCGTGAAAATTGACTTTTTTATTTCGCCTGCATAACTGGTGCCTCCGATTAATACCAATTTTCTCTCAAAGTTTATAAGGATAAAAGCAGCAGAGCGCGTTGTATCTTCCTCGGGGATGGCTACAAAGTCGGGGCAGCAGATTAACGTATATTCCGGCTGGAAGGGCAATGGTTCTTCAGAAGGCAATTCGCGAAGCAAGTTGCGAGCGAATAGACTGTGCCACGCCTTTTCGGTGATGATGCGAAAAGGGAAATGGTAACAGTGGTGCGCGCCAACCTGCAAGTCTTGTACATACACATCTTTTTCGCGCAAATACATGCAAATCTTGTTATATAGCCTGTCAAAATTCTCGGATGAGAAAGGTGAATTGGCTTTCCCCCACCAGATCTTTTCATTTATAGTGCTATCATTCGCTACGAGAAATTTATCATGCGGGGAGCGTCCGGTATGTTTTCCTGTGTTTACAAGCACCGCACCCTCTTTGCTGACCTTTCCCTCGTTGCGCAGAATGATGTGTTCAACCAATAATGGTGGGGGGAGGTTCCAATAAATGTTCTTGAGGCTTGTCAAGCCATATTCTTCTAAGCCAACTTGATCATAAACTCTTGATTGTGCCATTGTCATCTCCACATTAATCGGTTTATTTGGTTTGCAGCAGGAGGCGCGGGAACCAGTACCCAGCTACTTCTTCGGCAGGCTTACCTCGGATTGAAGAGGATATATCCCGTAGAATAACCGGAGGGTAAAACCCCCGGGACACAAAACCACCGACCCATTTTCGTTGTGATATTGCTTGGAAATATGATTGGTAGACAAAGGCCTGTACCTCAAAATTCACCCCGGAAACCGGGTAGGCAGAAAATTGATCCAAAATTGTGAATGAAGTGCAAGTATTAGTCGGATCAATACAGCCCATGCCGGCGACATCTGTCGAGGGAATCTGAACGGCCAAGATCAGGGGTTTATTCGTCTGTTCCCAAATTGGGAATAGGTTTTCATCCAAAAATTTACCGATCTGATCGGTCAAATTTTGAGGGGTTGTGTCACCAGTGAATGTTACCGGAGGGTTAAGTAAGACATAGAAACCATCAAAATTTTCGAGGAACTGAGGGGAATAATGGTAGAGAGAGGGTACTTCGATGATCCAGAAAAGTTTTATGGCGGGGTGAGTGGAGCGTACTTGAGCAATGAGCGTTTTCCACTCATACTCAGCATTATCAAGGGTGAGAGGAAGATTGGTGTCCGGAAGTGGTATGATTGGCAGTGCGGGGGCGATTCTCGGGTTGCCCAAGATTAATATTTCCGCCTCACTTTTTTCGGT
>JADLFQ010000110.1 GCA_020845515.1 Anaerolineaceae bacterium
GCGAATCGAAAAGTCCGCCAGCCGCTGGCAGAGGCTGCTTTTTCTGTTGGCAACCTGGAGGAACAAGACGTTATTGAAAAATACGCGGAATTGCTGGAAGACGAACTGAATGTCAAAAAAGTTCGCGCCCTTGATGTGGTAAGCGAAGCGGTGGATTACACCCTTAAACCGCTTCCAAAGCAACTGGGCCAGAAATACGGGGGGAGGTTTCCAGCTATTCAAAAGAAAATTCTGGAACAAAACCCGGTTGAGGTGGCAAATCAACTTTTGGCAGGACAAAATTTGTACTTGTCGGTGGATGGCCAGGCGGTTGAAATATTGCCGGAGGAAGTCGAAGTGCGAGCTCAGGCGCGCGCTGGTTTTGCAGTTGCATCTGAAGGCGGATACTTGGCTGCGTTGGTGACAGATTTGACGCCCGAGCTGGCACGCGAAGGGCTGGCGCGCGAGGTTGTACGCCGTGTTCAGGACTTAAGAAAACAAAGCGACCTGGATATTGCTGACCGGATCAATATTTATTACGAGGCTTCCTCGGAATTGAAACTGGCTGTGGAGGCGTTCAAAGACTATATTATGGGAGAGACACTGGCATTAAATATGACGGCTACCCTTGCACCGCAAGGCCTCCCGACCGCTTCAGATGAATTTGACGGTGAAAAGCTGACGGTCTCACTGGAAAAGGCCAGGTAATTCTTCTCTTGTATGGGAGGATGATCGAAAAAGGGCGTTTGCAAAACATAGAGTTGGAAAAGCAAAACCTCCTCAAAGGCGGAGTGTCAGAGCCTCCGGCCGGACGGCGTGAAAATCGTGTACAATTGAAGGATCATTTGCCCCGGAGGCTCTATTGAAGCGGTATTTAAAAAGCTATGTGATTCTTGCTGTTATTGCGATTGCTATTGTGGCGTTGGACCAGGTTACTAAAACCTGGGTGCGCACAAATATTCCGCCTGGAGCAAGTATCACCCCCATTGAAGCGCTTTCACCATTTTTTAAAATAGTGCATTGGTATAACACAGGTGTTGCTTTTGGACTTTTCCAGGGGTTGGGGGATATTTTTGTTGTTCTGGCAATCCTTGTTTCGCTCGCAATTATCTACTATTACCCGAGGGTTCCGGAACGAGATTGGACGTTGCGCCTGGCAATGGGATTGCAGCTTGGCGGGGCACTGGGTAACCTGGTAGATCGCATAACAATTGGGCATGTAACAGATTTCCTTGCGTTTGGAGACTTTCCGGTATTCAACGTGGCTGATTCCAGTATTACGGTCGGTGTGGGAATCTTGCTCCTGGGGATGTTCCTTCAAGAACGAAAAATAAAACATTCCATTGAGGGAACAAGAAACCTGGAGACACCCAATGAGACTACAAACAAGGGAGAGGCTCATTGAGCGGTCAGTTATACGCCTTTCGTGTTGGGGAAAGTGTGGAAGTTCGCCTGGACAAGTTTCTCACAACCAATATGCCAGACTTCACCCGCTCCCGATTACAGGGCCTCATTCGGGACGGTTTTGTAGCCATCAACGGCGAAGTGGTACTTAAAACCGGGTTTACCGTGGAAGCGGGAGACCAGATCAATGTTCGTGTGCCACATCCAGAGCCTGCTGATCTTATTCCCCAGAATATTCCTTTAGAGATCGTTTTTGAGAATAAAGATCTGATGGTCGTTAATAAGTCTGCCGGCATGGTCGTGCACCCGGCTTTGGGGCATGCCACAGGAACACTGGTCAACGCGGCTCTGGCGCACATCCCTGATCTGGAGGGAATTGGGGGAGAGTTGCGCCCAGGTATTGTGCATCGCTTGGACAAGGATACCTCCGGGTTGATTATTTTGGCAAAAAATGAGAGGGCGCATCAGTTCTTGCAAAACCAATTCAAGGCCAGAAAAGTAAAAAAGATCTATCTTACGCTGGTGGAGGGTTCCCCCCCTACGCCTGAAGGCAGGATTGAAGCCTTCATTGGACGAGATTCCACCCACCGAAAGAAGATGACAATTGTTCCGGAGAGTAAAGGTCGTGAGGCTGTGTCAGAGTATTACACGTTGGAAAAATTTTCTCAACACACGCTGTTGGAAGTTCACCCACTGACGGGGCGCACACATCAAATCCGGATTCACATGGCTTTTTTGGATTGCCCCGTCGCTGGAGACACCTTGTATGGGCGCAGGCGTCCCTCAGTGGAGATCAACCGGCAGTTCCTTCATGCTGGCCGGTTGACCATCCGCATCCCGGGAGGGGAAGAACGCACATTCGAGGCTCCTCTGCCAGAGGAGCTTGAGAGCGTATTGGCGTTTCTGCGGCGGCATTAATAAACTTTGCACTGTATCATTGAAGAGGGAAAATGGAATATGTAGATTTGCGCGGCGATACTGTAACGAAACCGACTCCGAAAATGCGGGCGGCAATGGCGGCCGCTGAAGTTGGCGACGATGTGATGGGTGAGGACCCGACTGTCAACCGCTTGCAGGAATTGGCTGCCGAAAAGATGGGAAAGGAAGCAGGGTTATTTGTTGCTTCTGGAACAATGGGCAACCTGGTGGCAATTTTGGTGCATTGCCAGCGCGGCGATGAAGCCATTATGGGTCATCTGGGACATACTTTTTTGTATGAAGCGGGAGGAGCTTCGGCATTAGGCGGCGTTCACCCGCATCTTGTGCCCAACCAACCCGACGGGACTTTGCTTTTAGAGGACATTCAGGAAGCAGTACGGATACAGGACCCCCATTTCCCACCTTCACGCCTGGTTATTCTGGAAAATACACATAACCGCTGTGGCGGTGTACCCATCTCGCTAGAATATACCCTTCAAGTTGGAGATTTGGCCCAGAGAAATGAATTAAAGCTCCACTTGGATGGGGCGCGTATTTTCAATGCCGCTGTTGCTTTAGGAGTATCTGCAAGGGAACTGGCTGAACCGGTTGATTCCGTCACTTTTTGTTTAAGCAAGGGACTTTGCGTGCCAGTGGGGGCTGTGCTGTGCGGCTCAAGGGAATTTATCCAGCGCGCCTTGTACATACGGAAACAGCTTGGCGGTGGAATGCGGCAGGTCGGCATCCTCGCAGCTGCGGGGATTGTTGCTTTAGAGGATATGGTAGAGCGCTTGGCTGATGATCATCGCCGCGCGCAAATGCTGGCTAGGGGCTTGGCAGGTTTATCCGGCCTGAAACTGGACACTGAAAAACCGCTTACGAATATAGTTTTTGTAACATTGGAAACGCAAACTTTCGCCACCAATCGCGCCGCTGAGATTGCAGAACAGTTGGCAAGAGATTACCAAATCAAAGTGGGTGTTGTAAATCCTCACCGTTTCCGGATGGTAACGCACTATTGGATTGATGATGAGGATATTCACAAAACGGTAGAGGCTTTTGAGAAGGTCTTATCAAAGCCAGCCTGATTTTTTATAAAAGCTTCAATGTTATAATTGTTTAAGCAATAATATGCGCCGGATTTGAGAAGGCGGTTGTATAAAATATACCTTTAACCTGGGCCGTGGAATGGGGTAAGTCATGGAAAAGTTTCTCACCTTGCAGCAGATTGATGAAGCTGCCGATGCAGTTCGAAACAAGATTACAACGCCCCCGCAAGTGGGAATGATTTTAGGATCGGGTCTTGGAAGTTTGGCAGAGTTGGTGGAAAACCCGATTTTTATTCCCTATGAATCGATTCCTTACTGGCCGAGGTCAACCGTTCAGGGTCACGTAGGACGGCTGGCGCTTGGGAAACTGGCTGGAAAAGAAGTGATGGTGCTGCAAGGGAGAACCCATTATTATGAAGGGTACCCGATGGATCAAATCACGCTGCCCGTCAGGGTAATGCAGCGGCTGGGAATAAAATATCTTTTTGTAACCAACGCGGCGGGGGCGATTCACCCGGATTTTGAACCTGGAGATGTGATGATCATCACGGATCATATTTCCCTAATTGCTATGACTGGATTAAACCCGCTGCGAGGGCCAAACCTGGTGGAGATTGGGGAGCGTTTCCCGGACATGAGCCAGGCTTATGATCGGAAGCTGGCAGAACTGGCGCGAACCGAGGCGCACAAAGCGGGCATTCAATACCGGGAAGGAGTGTACGCCGGGTTGTCCGGCCCCTCTTTTGAATCTCCCGCGGATCTCCGTTTTTTGCGCACGATTGGATCGGATGCGGTTGGAATGTCCACTGTCCCGGAAGTGATCGTGGCTCGTCATGGCGGGATGAGAGTTCTTGGTATTTCGGGAATTAGCAACAAGGCTAATCTGGATGGTTCTACAATAACAACGCACGAAGAAGTGTTGGAGGCAGGCCGGGTTATCGCGCCAAAATTACAAGCGATTGTCTTGGGTGTTTTAAGAAACCTCTAGTCCGTGTTTGCCGTTTTCCAAACCGTAATCCGGTTGGGGCGGGATGAAAAATACTGGCTGTTGCAATCTCATTACTCAGCACAAAGAGCAGATAATTTTTGTATGGAACAGTTTTTCCATTTTCTACAAGTCTATGAAACCTGGTTATACCTGCTCTTGGGAGCTGTAGCACTTGTTTATTTTCGAAGGTTATTGCGGTCGTGGCAGGAATGGCGCGCCTCACTTTTTGGTCTGGAACGGGAAAATGCACAAAGAAAATTAACCGCGTCAATTTCGATTCTAGTATTGTTGACTTTTCTTTTTGCTGCTGAATTTATCCTGGTTTCTTTTGTTATCCCGGTGTTCCCCAAAACGGCAGCGTTACTGACGCCAACGCTCGACCTTCTGGCAACTCCCACAATCACCCTGCAAGCAAATTTAGCCGGTGTGCCCGCACCCTTGCCTGAGGGGACTCAGTTGCCTTCGGCTGGCGCCGGCTGCTTGCCTGAAGAAGTTGAATGGAATGCCCCGGCCGCGGGTGGGGAAATTTCCGGAGCGGTTGAGCTGTATGCTACGATTAATATTCCGGATTTGGGTTATTATAAATATGAATACAGGCAATCAGGAAGCGAGGACTGGACAACCTTAACGGGCGGGAATAGCCCAAAAAACAATGAGCTGATCGGCACTTGGAATACAGAAGCACTGCTCCCTGGTGATTATCAACTCAGGCTTGTTGTTTACAACACGCAGAATGACCAACTTACACCTTGTGAACTACAGGTTCAGGTGACTCCTCCTTAAAAAAGGGTACTTTAACCATGCCACAAATTGAAATTCGCCCTGCCGCTATTACAGATCTGAACAATCTAGCCGCGTTGGACGCGTCCTATCAGAGCGATTATGTTTGGCAGATGGAACGTGCTCTCGATGAAGGTCAGACTGGAATTACTTTTCGGGAGGTGCGTTTGCCGCGCGCTGTCCGAGTCGAAGCTCCGCGGACTCCTATCTTTAATAAAATTTCTGATGCAAATACGACAGTCCTGTCAGCGCACCTGACCGGCAACTTGGTAGGATATATCCATATTGAGGAGAGACAACTGCCCGATGTGAGCTGCGTGGGAGCTTTAGTTGTGCGTCCTGACATACGCCGGAAGGGTATTGGAACCTCTTTGCTGCTCGCCGGACAGGAGTGGGCTGCCAATCAGGGGATGCGCAGAATGATCTGTGATGTTCAATCCAAAAACTATGCTGCAATTCGTTTATTGGCAAAGATGGGGTATGAATTTTGTGGATACAATGATTATTATTATGCGAACAAGGATATCGCATTGTTTTTTACCCGTTTCCTGCGATAAGAACGTGAGTAAAGGGGGATGATGTTCGGCGGCTGGGAAAATGGTTTGTTGATTTTTTTTAGAACCGTGAGCCAAATTCTCACGGCTGCGGTTGCAATTACTGCCTTTTCCCTCTTCCTTTTTACGCTCTCTTTAAACTTGCGCGACCGCGTGGTACGTACGTTTCTGCTTATTTTGATATGTGTGGTGATTGTCTTTTCAGCAGAGGCAATTGGCAGTGCGGCTGCCGACCCATGGCAGACACAATTCTGGCTTCGCTTTCATTGGGTTGGGATTATTTTACTTCCACCCGTTTATTTGCATTTTTCTGATGCGCTTCTGGCGACCACGGGGAGACCCAGCCGCTGGCGGCGAATTTGGGCTGTTCGAGCTTCTTATCTGATTTCTAGTCTCTTTCTTATCAGCCTTGTGGTAGGCATCTTTACTGGAGAGGTTGTTTTGCAAAAACAGCCTGCTCCTCATCTTGCTCCAACCGCTCTTACAGAAATTTTTACCGGATACTATCTGCTTATCATGGTATTAGCCTGGGTCATTTTTGTTCGTGCCTACCGTCGGACAGTTACCTCAACTTCACAGCGGAGAATGCGTTACCTTGTGGTTGGTGCTCTGGCACCCGCATTTGGATCTTTTCCTTACTTATTGTTCAGTTCCTCCTTTGCAGCAAATCATCCGCTCTTCTTTTGGGTTTTGGCTGCCATCATAAATTTTTTGTTGGGTGGCCTGATTGTTGGAATGTCTTATTCAGTTTCATTTTTTGGGGTGTCCTGGCCTGACCGTGTCATAAAGGGGCGTTTATTTAAGTGGATCATGCGAGGACCGGTCACCGCAAGTTTTACACTGGCGGTTATGACAATCGTACGCCGGACGGGCGTCTTGTTTGGAATTAATTATTCAGCACTTGTTCCGATTTTTGTAGTCCTAACCATCCTGATGTTGGAATACCTTATCACACTGCTCAGCCCGATTTGGGAGCGTTTTCTATTTTATGGGAAAGATCGGGAGGAGATCACACTGCTACAGCGCGCCCAGGAGCGCTTACTGACTCGCAATGATTTGCAGCAATACTTGGAAATGGTGCTGGCCGCTATTTGTGATCGCTTGCAAGCACCGGGAGCGTACTTGGTTACGTTGAATGGAAGCGGCCTGGAACTCTCGGTAGAGGTTGGTAAAGTGGAATTGGGAAGAGACAGGCCACTGGAACATGCTTTAGAAATTGTTCATGGAGCGGAGACTCGACCAAAATTATTTATATGGGGAGAAGATTATCTGGCGCCAATTTTTAGCGAAGAAGATCATCAGAGTGAGCTGATCGGTTTGTTGGGTATCAGCAAGATGGCTGAAGAGAATCTCGATAGTGAACAGGAACAAGATCTTAATGTGCTAATAGCGCGAATTGAAAAAGTGCTTCAAGATCGCATCATTCAGGAGGAGGCTTTCCGTACCTTGGAGGTATTGGCCCCTGAAATGTCTTATATTCAAGAGGCGCGTGCCGCAGGCCGCTATAATGGGAGACGTTTGCTGGAGAAAACTCTCCCCTCTTCCTCGGAAGATTTAACCCAATGGGTAAAAGATGCTCTTACACACTATTGGGGCGGACCAAAGTTAGCACAAAGCCCATTGCTGGATTTAAAAATCGTCAAAAATATAGTGGAGCAACATGAGGGGAATTATTCACAGGCGCTGCGCTCTATCCTCCGCTCCGCAATCGAGAAGGTAAAGCCGGAGGGCGAACGGCGCTTCACTGGTGATTGGATATTATATAATATACTCGATATGAAATTCCTGGAAGGCAGAAAAGTACGCGACGTGGCAATGCGGTTGGCAATGTCAGAAGCTGATCTGTACAGAAAGCAACGTATTGCCATTGATGAGGTTGCCAGAACAATCCTCGAGATGGAATCTCAAGCCGGGGAGCGCGTAGAAGAACGACGGTGATTTTTTGCCAGTGCGATTAACCTTAATGTTGTCTTGTTCTTGAGCGAGTGGGAGGGCTGGTATGGTTTTAAAACGTATGGAATTGCACCAACAGGAAGAATTGCCGAAACTGGATGAGGGTTGGTGGAACTCAATATTATCAGACGAGGGGGGGGTACAGAATCAGAGCAGTTTAATGGGGGTGCCGCGGAGGGAGGGAACGGCAGGGTCTTCGGTCGGGGATTGGGATTTTGTCAGGCAGGTCTATGAAAATGACGAAAGAGTAGAGATGATGGTGTATGACAGCAATCGCGGTGGA
>JADLFQ010000111.1 GCA_020845515.1 Anaerolineaceae bacterium
TAAGGATAATACTGTGAACATCTTTGAAACCTTGATCAAGGAGGCGGACCCGTCGGTAACATTATCATTTGAACCAACGATGTCTTTTCGGTAACATTATCATTTGGCTTGACAGGAATTTTCGTGACTACTCCAGTATTAGTGTACAAGCATGTAGCTGTGTCTCTTTGTTCGCAGGATATGAGGCTGCCGGCTAACTGTCTCACATCCATTGTGACTCCTTTTCTACCAGCTTTGGACGACACAATTTTTCTGCGAGGCATAGCTACCGCAAGAGGGGCGCAGGTTCGCCTGTGGACAATGGATGGTAAACATTATTTGAACATGAAAAGGGTCCACTTCTTAAGGTTGGGTGCAGCGTGGGCGGATCGTTCTCGGTGAAGGCGGTTGCGGGAATTTGGTAGTCAAGCGCCTGGCGCAGGTGCCTGAAATTGCAGGAGCGGGAGTCGCGTGAAAGACTCGGATGGGTTTTGCACGGAGGCACATAATCGTTAGGATACACCTTCTCGTACTTGACCGGACGCCATAGGCGCCCAGTGGAAATATTGTTTGCAACCCGGCCCTGGCTACCCATACTGATTTATATACTGACTGATCCGGCCGTTCCAGGTATGCTGTGCTGATAAAGAATTCTTAGAAGAAAAATAGGCTATATAAGTTACAATATATTGATTATTTGGCTAAAGTAAAAGATTTAGTGTAGACGTCAAGCATAAAAAATTATTTCTCAAAATGGATTTGATGAGCGGCATAGTTAATTGTTCTATTCAAGGCCTCAAGCTAAATAACTGGCCGCTTTTGTAAAAATTTTTAAATAACGGAAGGAGCAGTCTTGATGGAAATCAGCCTTGCAGTAATGCCGATAAAACCTATTAATGAAATTGTTGCCATCGTCCAAGCAGCTGAAAAAATTGGCTATTCAAAGTGTTGGGTAAATGATGAGGGAGTGCTTACTACAGATCCTTATATTACGTTGGCAGCTATAGCTGGGAAAACAGAGAAAATCAGAATTGGTACGGGGTTTACAAACCCTTATACCCGACATCCTGGCGTAACTGCCGCCAGTATCGCTGCTTTAGATGAATTGTCTAACGGTAGGGCTTTTTTGGGGATCACAGCCGGAGGAACACTTACATTGGGGCCTTTGGGAATTTCCCCTCAAAAACCTGCAACTTGTATTCGTGAAATGATTCTCACTTGCCGGGCATTGTTCATGGGGGAAAATGTTAGCTACTCAGGAGATTGTGTGACGTTATCATCTGCAGTTTTACCGGCTAAACGAACTGGAATTGAGATTTGGTTGGGGGCGCGGAGTCCAAAGACGCTTAAGACAGGAGGAGAGCTCGCGGATGGCATATTGCTGGGCCCTATATGCAAAAACTTTCTTGATAACTATATTGATGATATTCACTCCGGCGCGATTATTACCGGTAATCAACCAAAGATTGCTTACTCTGCAGAAATCATCACAACAGAGGAAGAGCTTGCAGAGCTACGGATAAAAATGGTCTCTAACATTGTGGATTCATCGCCTGAAGTAAAAGCTTCTATTGGTATCACTGCAGAAGAAGCTGAGGAAATTCGAAAAGCAATAAAAGAAGAAGGCTGGAGCAGCGCAGCGAAATATGTTAAAGATGAGTGGATACGACCTTTTGTAATTATGGGGACAGCATCAGAATGTAAACAAGAATTGCGAAAAATAATTGATCGCTACCAAATTCATGAGTTTAAAGTCCGTTTATCTTGGAGCCGGCCCCCGTTTGAGCAAATGGAAAAACTATATTCCTTGTTAAGTTCAATATAATTGATTTGCACGCCCAAAAAATTTAAGCCAATAGTATTCTGACTTCAATCAGCTGCAAAAACAATTAGAATGGAGTTGATTGCCCCAGGGTGTTATTGGAAAGGGAAGCGACCAGGTTGAGGCTGATTAAGACCATAGAGAACAGCAAAAATTCCAACGAATCGTTTGCTTCCATGCCAACAGCGAAATATTCGCGAAAGCAATGAGCAGCATCGTCTGCTTTTAGAAGCTTGCTGCAATAGAGATATTGTTAAAGCAACCACAATGATCAGCTATTATTTGAGTGCGGGCAGGGTTGTTAGAAATTATTGTATAGGTCTGCAGTTCTAAATGGATACGCGAGGGCGTTTCTGGCTGGCGCCGAACCCACAGCCATCGGGTTAGGAGTTCGACGCCCTATTCATTGATCCGCAGGGGGTATTATGGCTGGTTTTGGTAAGGCCTAACTCCCCGATATACGGTTCCTGCGGTTAATGTACGCAGGATTGTATTGGCTGGTTTTTGAATGATTTCTGATAATTCCAAAGCATTCAAGGATGCATTTCCAGAAGCCAATAAGGAGCGGAAAACCGCATCTACCACAGTAGTGTTTTGTGTAATAAACCCTTCTTGTTTTGCGCAGTGAGAAATAAGGACATTTTGCAAACCATCAATTTGTTGGACACCACCTGTTTGTGGATCTATCCAATCAATCCACGAATCTTCGTCAGTTTCAGAGAAAGCTTTTTGGTGATCAGAGCACAAACAGCTATGTAGAAATACACGCCAATTTGAATCGTGGCTTTTCCACCATTCAAAATCGATATGGAAGGGGGTTTCCAAATCAGGTTTTACCAGGCTAAAGTGTTTTTTTTCAGGCATAGGCGCTTTCCTCTTTTACCGATTCGTCCAACCGGAAATAAAGATCGCCCAAGTAGTTTGACCAGGCACGTTGCGTTAGTAGCGTAACCAACGGGCGGGGAGGACACCTTCGGATAATATTAATGGCGGCATAGAGTTCGATTAAGTTAATATGCCCTTGTGGATTTAGCTTGGCGAGTTCCCGCATCATTTTGATAACAGTTTTTTCTAGTGGTATTTTTGAGCGGTTGGTCATTTCCCAGGTTTTATCCAGGGAGGCGCTATCGGGGACAGCGATGACCATTCGTTCATCGAAATCCGCCGGTATGATCTGCTTTAGCAAGGCAAACACAACACCGCCATCCGCGCCGACCAGGGCGGTGCGGATCCAATCGCGTGTTGGCCTATGGGTGTTTGCTTGCACGATCACCTCGCCAGGAATTTTGCCCGACTTGATGCTCACAATGCTGCCAGGCATCAATTCCAATGCCTCATACCATTCTTTCAGACCATATACATAATGGTCATTGCGAACCATCCATCCTTCAAATTTTTTATTTTGTTTTTCATCCAAAAATGTAAATCGGACACGCGGCGCTTCTTGTGCAGTCGGGAATAAATATTTTAAATTTCCGGCCAGTGGCAGAGTGCCCGCCCGCCAATGGGGATATAACAAGCTAAGGGATACCTCTTCCGCTTTTTCTGTGGGGGCCAGGTCTGGTTCCAACTCATCGTAAATCTTGTCAGAGATCATGGAGACAATATCCTCTGACTCAGATAAGGGGAATTCGATTGGTGGGTATTTGAGGTAAGGCGGCAAACTTTTGACGTATTCCGGTTCCAGGCGGTGCAAGTACCAGAGAACATTTCCGGCGGGGCCCACCTCGTCAAAACGGGGATCTTCTTGCAGGGCAAAATTTAATGAAAATTCTGTTAACTTCCGATTAACATCTGTGGGCAACTCAATTTGATCCAGGATCGCCGAGGTAGGAAGCGGGCCACCTGCATCCATATCCAATAAGGCCTCTGCCATGTTAAGGTATCCAACATTGACATCCACCAACAACGAGCGGGGGAACCAACTGCCGGCTATGCGGATAAGCTCGGAATTTTGAGCTAATTCTTGGTTTATCTTATCAAGGAGAATATCACCGTAATTTTCGAGGACAAGATCTAAATCAAAGTTGGGATTATCGGCAGAAATATCATAATTACCTTTATTGAGGGCATGGTTTTCTAAACCAGAAGCGAATAATTTGCTTTCCCCGTTTTCCATCTCCATGGTCATGACAGAGAATGGGGCGCTGTCCGGGTTCTTTCCAGGCCTCAGGTGTGCAACTTTTCCGTTTTCCCAACCCAAAAATGGAAAAGTGATTAAATCTCCTATAGCATACTCTTCGCGCGGGTAGTAAATTTTGCCAGAATTTGACTGCTGTTCTTGAAGCCGCTTTTTTTCAAGGCGAATACGCTCACCAATAAGCGCTGTAATTAATTCTTGCGGTGTTTGAGGTGATTCGATTTCAAGGAGGTGGTTGTAAAGATATTCAAGGTCTGATTCTTCCAGGTGAAAATTTTTCCAGTAATCCTTATTAATTTTAGGGGTAACAATCATTATGGAGCTCTCTTATCAATAAAAAATTGTATTCTTTAGTTTTACATAATCCAATTATACCTTACTTGGAAAGCAGGCTATTTTATGTGGTCGTTCCAAAGCTGGTAAAGCGATGGTTAAGTGGGCATGGAGCGGTAAGCCGATCGCCCCACAGCCTACGAGCAAAGAGGCACAGCTACATGCTTGTTTGCCAATACTGGAGCAGCCACTATTTTGTGTTGTCGTCGGGGTAACCACGATCCAACCAGTCAAAGGGATCTACGGGAATATGATTTATCCAGATCTCCCAGTGGAGGTGAGGGCCAACGGATCTGCCTGTATTTCCAATTACTCCAATTTGTTGGCCGGCTTCGACGCGATCCCCGGAGTGCACAAGTATTTCGGACTGATGCGCATAGCCAGAGTAGACACCTAATCCATGATCAATGAGCGTGAAATTCCCTCTAATGGGGAGTTCCCCGGTGAACTTTACTATTCCAGGAGCCGCAGCGTAGATATTTAAATTGTTGGCACAAACTATAAAGTCAAGACCTGAATGGTAATAATAATATTCTCCCAGGTTATAAGATCTGCGATTGCCAAATCGGGAGGCAAGACAAGGCTCGTCTACCGGGTATGAGAAAGGAACATCCCATAGCTGAGAAGTTTCGGACCCTCTTATTTCCGCAAGAATTTTGTTCTCGCTTTGAATCGCGTTATCCTCGATTGTGGCTGCATCTACACCAACCACATATTCCTGAGGGTAATTGCCTGGCACAAGCAGAATCTGTTGTGAATATTTAAAATCCTGCCCCTCCGTTGTTTTACCTTCAATAGAAATAGGATATAAACCCGGTGTAGCGAGTGCATAAATCCCGGCAAAGGCAAAATAGCCCCCAGATTTGAGTGGAGAGAAAGAGAGTTCCTGCTCACCGAGGGTGCCCGTTACTTGTAGAGGGGCTTGTGTTTTAATAAAAAGCTCTGTGGTCTTCCCCTGAACCAAGGGTAGAGGACTGATTTCTATTCCATTGATTAAAGGAGAAATTGGGCTAAACTCCTGACCGGCTATTTTGGGCCCGAAAAGAATCTGCGAATGCGCCAGATTCCATGAGCCTTCAAGGTTGTTGGAGAGTTCGTATATCCAGGGATTAACTTTGTTTTGTGCTGCCACATCCAGCAAGCTTTGAGTATCTCGGGGAGATACCTGCGGGGCAAGAACTTTATCAGGGTCTTGTTGTGGGACAATCAGAGTACTCCCTGCATAAATTTCTCCCGGGCTGGTGATGCGGTTGAGTTTAACCATAAGCGACATGGGAAAATGGTGCGAAATGATTAGAGATGTTAAATTGTTTCCAAACGATACTGTCTCTGGAACGAGTGTTCCTTCGACGCCCTCAAGCCCGGGGATGCGAATCTGGCTACCTGCTGCAATGGCATTGGGATCGGCAAGCTCGTTGACGCGGATGATTTCTTCAATCGGAATGCCGAAACGAACCGCAATAACACTGAGGGTTTCCCCCGGTTGTACGATATATACTGGAAGCGGTGGGCTTTCTTGGGCTGATACTTTTCTGGTATTGAGGAATGCCAACGAAAGTGCAGCGAAAAGCAGAATAAAGCTAAAAAATTTCAAGCGATAACTGGTCGCCATTTTTAAAATCATGGATGTGACTGACGTGGGTTTCTAATATAAATTTTGCGGGACGTGTAGAACTATAATAAGGGTGCCAACGTTTTGCTATTGTAGTGTCAACAACCTTTAGCTCCTCATCTATCCAGACGACCGCGATATCGAAATTCATAAAGAACATGTGAATGGAAGAAGCCGCGATCGAAGCATTTTTCTCGACTAGTAAAACCCCGCTGTGAATGTCCAGAGAAGGAAGAAACATAAGTCCTTTAAAACGCTTCCAAAAAGAAGCACAGTATTCTACCTGGATCGTAACCACTGTTGGACGAGATTGATTAATAACTACAGCACTGCCATATGCCATCTATTTACTCAGTGCCAGCTCTTTGTGCGTTAAGAACTTGGTCTATGGATTCTAACAATTTCTGGGGCCTGAAAGGCTTGCTGATGTAAGCGTCAACTTTTGCAACACTCAGCCCCAGCACGCGGTCGATCTGTTGCGCTTTTGCCGTGATAATGATTACAGGGATCTGGCACGTATCTGCGTTTGCCTTAAGTTGGTGATAAACATCCCAACCATCCAACCCGGGCATCATTAAATCGAGTAAAATGAGATCGGGTGGGTTTTGAGCGATTGTTTCAAGACCACGCTGACCATTGAGGGCTCCCCGTACATCAAACCCGCGGCGGTTGAGGATCAGAGTTACCAGCTCGACCATTTCGGGATCATCCTCAATATATACTACTGCTATTGGTTTTTTCTCTTCGGTTTGCATATCCTCTCCTCGATCTCTTAAAGTTTACCACAGGCGTAGTTTTAGTGAGAAATAAATGAAAATTACTTCTTGGAATGTCAATGGAATACGAGCCGCGCACCAAAAAGGCGCTCTTAATTGGATTTGGGAACAAGGGGCTGAATTAATTTGCCTGCAAGAAATAAAAGCAAAACGGGAGCAGGTTCCGGAGGAGATCAAAAATATCCCGGATTATAAGGCTTTCTGGAATCCGGCTGAGCGACCGGGATATAGTGGAGTGGCAACTTATACGAAAATTGAGCCTTTATTTGTCAGCATGGGTTTAGATAATCCTCGATTTGATGTGGAAGGGCGAGTGATACGCACAGATATGGAGGATTTCGTTTTGTTTAATATTTATTTCCCAAATGGGCAGCGCGGGCATGATCGTGTGCAATATAAGCTTGACTTCTATGAACATTTACTGCAAATTTGCGACGCGATTCAAAGCGAAGGGAAGAATATCATCATTACTGGAGATTTTAACACTGCACACCAAGAGATTGATTTGGCAAACCCTAAGGAGAATATCACCACGTCGGGCTTTCTTCCGGAAGAGCGAGTATGGATAGCCAAATATCTTGACCATGGGCTTACAGATATATATCGCGAGTTATATCCAGACCGCCAGCAATATACCTGGTGGAACTATAGGTTTGGAGCACGAAGAAGAAATATTGGTTGGCGAATTGATTACTTTTTGGTAACGGAAGGCTTGAAGCACAAAGTGGAGGATGTAATCGTCTGGGAGGAAGTACTGGGATCGGACCACTGTCCGGTTACACTTGTTTTAAGTTGCTAGAAGGGGGTGTAACGGTTATCACCATTTGCCCGTAATTTTTCCATAAGCGATGGAATTTATCTGGATCCTTCCAGACTACCGCAGCAGAGGGGGAAGCAGGGTCCGCGAATCCGAACCCAGCTTTAGATGTGTATTCTACCAGCACCAAATAATGCGCCCAAAGTGGTCTCCATTCCCCGATGACAACAATCTGCACCTTTCCCTGGAATAAATTATTGAATAGGTCAGTTGTTTTCTCAAACAATTTCCAGCGGGCTTTTAAACCATACTCTCTTAAAACATCAGTCACCCCCCAAGGAAAGGTAGCCCAGCCAGGAATGCGACGAACAACTGGAAGAATCCCCCGCCATTGAAGCTGGTTCATTTTGGCGGCTAGTGTGCTTCCTTGAACATCGAGACCAAGCAATGCATTGAGAATGATGGCAGTTGAAAAAGGGCCACAGTCATTTAATGCTCCCTGAAACTGGTGGGCTTTTAGAATGTCTAAGCGGAATTTTGAGCTAAGTGAGTGAGGTGGCTTCTGCATGCAGGGGAGAGTTTATAAATCCGATCAAAAAATTCAAAATTATGATTATAATTGTACAACACTTTGATCTTTCGTCATATTATGATGATGGAAGATATTGTTTTTGGAGGGTAGAATAACGATGGCGAAGATGCGTATCTTACTTGTGGATGACCATGAAGTCGTACGCCTTGGGCTTAAGGCGTTGCTGGAAAGTCACTCCCAGTTTGAAGTAATCGCTGAAGCCAGCACTGCCAGAGAAGCACTTGAGCAAATGGAGCGATATTTGCCGGATATTGTGCTGATGGATGTTCGTCTGCCGGGCACTTCTGGAATCGAAGCATGCGAGGAAATCATAAAGAACTATCCGGGTACACGTGTGGTGATGTTAACCTCTTACGCTGAAGACGAAATACTTTTCTCTGCAATTCGTGCTGGAGCATCGGGATACGTGTTGAAACAGATTGGCAGTGATGATCTAATTCGAGCTTTGGAAGCAGTTGGAAGAGGAGAGGCGTTATTAGACCCTGCAGTCACTCAGCGGGTATTCCAGGAGGTAAGGCGTGCAGTTAAGGAGGAAGAGGCCTCTGCGTTTGCCAATTTAAGTCAGCAAGAGCGACATGTCCTTTTACTTGTTTCAGAGGGGAAAACAAATAGAGAGATTGCAAAGGCTCTATTTTTGGGAGAAGGAACGGTGCGTAATTACGTCAGTAGCATTTTATCCAAACTGGGCGTGAGCAACCGCGCGGAAGCCGCGGCGTATGCCGTTGAACATAATTTGCGGGAATACTTATAGGTTAATCCAACAACCAACTATCTCGCAAAAATAGGGCATCTTCTTCCATGAGAGGGCTTTCACAAACAATTGTTCCTCCGCAATTTAATACCCGTAGCGCTTTATAAAGATCGAAAAGGTTGAAGTCGCACTCTCGAACAGGAAGATGCTTCTTTTCACCTTTTTCTGTATACTCGATTCCGGATAAATGAATATGGAGCCCTTTTAGGCTTCCCGTCCCCAAAATATTTGCATATCCCTCCAAAAGGGTCATCCACTCTGCATAGGTATTCATGCTGCCATTACCTGTCCTGGCGTGTAGGTGCGCAAAATCAAGACAAGGTTCTACCCCTTCTATCAGGCGACTCATTTCAAGCACATCTTCAATTGATCCGATCATAGCAGATTTACCCATTGTCTCCGGCCGTAGTATTACCTGATTATCAGCTTCCCGAAGTTCCGCCACGCACTCCTTTAATCGCTGGATAACCAAAGGTAAAACCTCTGCCGGTTCTCTGCCAAAATAGGATCCTGGATGGAAGATAATACTGGTCGCGCCTGCGAGATTCCCATAATAGGCGGCATCCATAAGGCGTTTTCTCGATTTAGGCCATTCGTCCTGATCGGCATTTAAATTTATAAAGTAAGGAGCATGAACAGTAACAGTGATATTGAGTTTATGAGCAGTTTCTTTGATTGATTTGCAGGTTTCTTCTTTTACTTTCACAGATTGAACCCAGCCGAGTTCAAGAGCATTCAAGCCGAGCGCAGAGATCTGCTGAAGTGCGCCAACACTTCCCCCTGGTTTTTTGGGTGTAGAGATTGGTGATCCCACAGTGCCAAAGCGAAAAGAATTTTTCATGTTTTGATCTCCTGTGTGAAGCTGCGTCAAAAAAATGGTTGTAATTTTGTTAATAATGGATCGAAGAAAACAAGAATCCCAATCGCGATTGAAACTATGGCAGCACAAAGAACGCCGGCAGCGCCTACGTCCTTGGCAATTTTGGCGAGTGGTTTCCTCTCGGGGCTGACCAAATTAACGAACGTCTCAACGCTCGTATTAAAACACTCTGCTGCCCAGACGAGACCAAACGTGAGAAAAAGGATTGCGAAATCTATTCGAGAGAGTTTTAGCCATAAAGCCAGTGCTAAGACACCTCCTGTTGCGGCAAGGTGAAGCCAGGCATTTTTCTGAGTAGCGAGGACGTATTTTAACCCCTCCAGTGCGGGCTTAAAGGAGTGGAGACGATCATTTAGAAATTTAATCATATTTCAATAGCACATCCAATGTCCAGTAGAATTTTCTTTTGTATATTCCACATTTCCTGTTTTTCTCTTTCGTCTTTGTGATCGTATCCAAGCAAATGAAGGATGCCGTGAACAATTATTAAGGTTAATTCGTCTTCCATGGAATGCCCACCAGCTTCTGCCTGTGCAATGACCTGGGGAAGAGAGATAACGATATCCCCTAGATATGTGCTGCCGTTTTGTGGGTCAATTTCCTCTGATTGGAATGAAAGAACATCGGTTGGCTCATTAATCCCGCGATATCTTTGATTGAGATCTTGGATAAACTCATTATCCTCAATGACGATACTGAGTCCGGAGTTGGGTGAAATTGTTAAAGCCTTTCGAATCCGTTTGACAATTTCTAGAACGAAGGCGGAGGAAATATTCTTTTTGAAACCAGTTCCAACGACTATGTGGTTCATGAGGGCTGCCCACTTTCTTTCTTAGGAGGAGCGGTTTCACTGGCCAGACTGGCGATGCGCAATTCAGGGTATTGGATGCGGGGGTGATAAGTATTCCGAAGAGTTGAGAAAAAAGATTCTCTTGCCAGGGTCAGATCACGCAATGTGAAAGCAGTATTGTCCAGCTGCCCTTCCTGTTGACAGAAATCAAATACCTTTTTAATAATTTGCCGTAACTCATCATCATTTCTGGGGAGCTCGGCTCTAGCCCTTGCCTCGCACCCGTCGGCAAGCATTAGTAAGGCTGTTTCACGGGAGCGAGGTTTAGGCCCCGAATAGCGAAATAATTCGATATTCACTTTGGTGTGATCATTGTTTGCTGCCTGAACAGCTTTCGTGTATTGATATTTTGTAATGAGGGTTCCATGATGTTCACGAATAAAATCGATCACTTGTGGCGGGATATGATATTTTTTTGCCAGAGAAACGCCGTCTTCTATGTGTTGAATGATCGTAGATGCAGTCAAGGCGGGGTCTATATCGTCATGAGAATTTAATTTTCCAGGCACTTGATTTTCAATAAAGAAGGAAGGATTCCTGGCTTTTCCAACATCATGGTAAATGGCCCCTACGCGCACTAGCAATCCGTCCGCTCCTATTCTTTCGGCTGCCTGCTCGGCCAGATTTGAAACCTGCAAGCTATGCTGGTAGCTTCCAGGTGCATTTTGTAACATAAACTGCAAAAGTGGGTGGTCAGGCCGTGAAATTTCAAGCAATTGAAGGGGGGTGGTGAGACCGAGAATTTGTGCAAATAAAAACTGGAAAAGCAAGGCGAGACTAGCAGAAGCCAAACCGTTTAAGATGGAAGTGGCCATTAGAGTTATGGCGCCGATAAGATCTGTAGAGACGGTAGGCAGACGATAAGCAAGAATCACCATAGAGCCTGCAAGGCCTGTGGCCAGCCCAGCCCAGAAAAAATTTGCCAAACGCCTGGCTTTACCCAGACTGAATATGCCGATAAAGCTTCCCAGCAGGTAAAAATAAACCAGATCGGGAGGAGTTGTAATTCCCCAGACTGATAGTATCCCGAGCGAGAGAGAAAAAACAATGGCTATTTCAAGCGAATAAAGACTGGCCAGGGTAAGGCCAAACGCTGCAACCGGGTACAAGTACGGGATAATTGTCCGGTTTGGTATAAGGAAACGAGATCCTATTAAAAATAAGAGAAAATAAATAATTACAACTGCCAGTCCTCGGAGGTCCTCGAGTAGACGAGATTTTCTCCTTAGAAAATAAAGCATTATAAAACTGTTTACAAGGAGTACCGCGGCGGCTGCAGAGAGCAGTTTCTGTGTGCTTCTATCAGTGTTGATAAGTCCAAATTGCTGCAAGGCTTCATAGGTTTCGGGGGTAATAATTTGTCCTTGTCTGACAATTATTTCTCCGACCGTATAACGCCTTTCAACTGCGCCAATCCGATCACGTGCGGCTGCTTTTTCTTTTGCGGTCAAGTCCTCACTAAAAACACTATTTGGAACAATAAAAAGAGTGACGAGGCGGGTGACGATGGCTGCCTGATCTTGCGCTAATGAAAAAGAAACCAATGTGGGGACAGTTCTTTCTGCTTCCCCGATCTGATCCTCGCGAATAGTTGTGCGCATAACTTGTTCGAGTATCTTGAGAGTTTCCTGCTGGGTTGCCTCCCAGCGCTGGTCCGATAATTCAAAAATATTTCTTCTTAGGTTTTCCGGATAAGCGGGGTCGGTAATGGCGCCGAGGTCTTGAATTTTCTGTTCCGGAGTGGCATAGTTATCGGCGCGCAGGTTATTAATAAAATTGAAAGATGTCCTTAATTTTTCCAACTGCCCCCTGGTGATGGTTGGGTCTACATCCAGGTAGACTGGCGCAGTGTTTTTTTCGGCTTCTTGTTTTGCTCTTTCTGTAAGAATTTTGCTTTGATAAACCATTGATCTTGTAGCAACAATATCTTCGCGTGCAACGGCGCCTACGGTTAAAGCGTATGAAGTTGGGCGAAGAGAGAGAGGGCTGACCAGCGCGCCAAAGGCAATAATGCTTGCGAAGAGAAGTAGAATTAATCGCGCAAATGTTCTTTTGAGAAGGAAAGAATTACTTATGATACTCACTAGAATCAATTATTCAACAATTCTCTAACTATTTTGCTGACCACGTCACTTGAAGCTCTTCCCTGAACATTTTTCAATAAGGCGTTCATTACCTTGCTCATATCTTTAGGGGAGGAGGCGCCTACTTCCTGGATGACGGATATGGCCAGTTTTCTAAGCTCGTTTTCCGAAAGCTGAGGAGGGAGAAAGCTCTCCAGGATTGTGATTTCGTCGAGGTTATTCTCAATGAGATCAGGGCGAGCTGCTTTTTCAGCGCCCTGGATTGTTTCACGGTGGAGCTTGATATCTTTTTGGAGGATAGCAACAACCTCATCTTCTTCCAAAGGTGCTCTTTTTTCAACCTCAGCCAATTTTATTGCTGCCAACACCAACCGAATTACTCGTTTGCGCATCTCATTGGAAGTTCTCATGGCATCCTTGAGAGCAACTTCTAGGGTTTGTTTTGTTTTCATATCACTTCTCTTTTATTATTCTGCAACAATGAGGTGCTTAATTTGATCGAATATCTGGTCACCGATCCCAGTCACTTTTAGGATTTCCTCAATTCTCGTAAAAGCTCCGTTTTTCTCCCGGTATGAAAGAATTTGCCTGGCTTTTTCTGAGCCGATGCCCGGCAATTTTTCCAAATCAGCCTGGCTGGCTGTGTTCAAATTAAGAAGCGCCGTTGCCTCTGTGTTTTGATCCTCGGTTGAAAGGCTTTCTCCTCCTGCAGAGACTGCTCCTTTTTTCGGAATAATTATTTTTTGACCATCTCTTATTTTTTCTGCCAGGTTAATGGGGATTGTGTTGGCATTTTCCGTCAAACCACCCGCAGCGATAACAGCATCATTGGTCCTGCCGTCGTAAGGAAGGGGGTAGACACCGGGATTTTGAACTTCGCCAATAATGTGAACAATTATCGGACCTGGGGTGGGCGGTGGAAGTACCTTGAGGGGGATTCCTCGTTCAGGTCGGGCTAACCAATGGATTAAACCGGCAGCGAAAATGACAACCAACCCGCCGAGGATGACCTCTTTAAATTTTTTCATTCCTTCCATTCATGGTACGACACTTTTGTTTTCTCCGGCTTTTTGCTCCAGAGAAAACATTGTGTTAAATGCGGCAATTGCGACTTCCAAAATTTCCTGCGAAGGCTCACGTGTGGTTAATCGCTGCAAGGCTAAATTTGGTTTGATCAGCCAACGAATCAATGGGGAACTCATGTGGTTAGCAGTCCATTTGATGTATTCATAGGCCAGGCCAGCAACGACTGGAATTAAGAGTATCCGGCTCAGCAGCCTGACCAGGATGGGCATGGGACCTAGAAAAGAAAAAATAATGAACGAGAATATCATCACAGTGAGCAGAAAGGAGGTTCCACAGCGTGGATGTTCCAGTGAAAAAAGTTTTACCTTTTCGGGAGTCAAATCGCTGCCGGCCTCAAAGGCGTTAATTGTCTTATGCTCGGCGCCATGGTATTCAAACACCCGGCGGATTTCTGCCATAAAGCCAATACCCCAAATATAGGCGATCATAACTGCCAGACGCAAGATACCCTCAATCAGATTCCCGGCCCAGGCATTCCAGCCGGTCAAGGTTTCGACCCAATGTCCTATCGCAGCTGGCGCCAGAAAAAAGAGCGCAATACCGACAGCGAGGGAGCCTGCCAAAGTTAAATAAAGTGCAGGTCCTTCGATTTTCTCATCCTCCCCGGTTTGAATATTTGCGGAGAGCGTTAAGAACCGGATGCCTAACCCGAGAGCGTCCCAAAGGATAGCAAGGCCTCGAATGACAGGGATTTTTCGAATATTTGAGGTGTAAATTCCTTTTAAGTCTTCGGTTCTAAGCACAATTTCTCCATTCGGGGCGCGCATAGCGGCTGCAACGGAACTGGTCCCTCGCATAACCACTCCTTCAATTAATGCTTGACCCCCATAAGAGGGTAATCTTTCTGTTGTCATAATCCTCCAAACCCGTGAGTACGGTATGAACAATTATAATAGATTGTAAAGGAAATGGATGATCGCATCAATACCGCGCCTCCAGGTGGGCAGGTGCAGCCTCTCGTTGGGCGCGTGAATGTTATCGTCGGGCAGTCCGAATCCTGTCAAAATTGAATCCAGTCCTATACAGCTTTGCATTTGAGCTACAATCGGAATGCTTCCGCCAGCTCTTAGAAATACGGGTTCTCGCTCCCAGACCTTAGCAAGTGCATCTGTCATGGCCTGAACTTCGGGGCGATCGAGGTTTACAAGAGATGCCGGACCGCCTGCTAATTCGAGCAACTCCCATTGCACAGTTTTTGGCATGTTCTCTTTGAGAAAAGCTTCCAATTGATTGCGTACTGCTGATGGCTCTTGATCAGGAACTAGACGCATGGAGATTTTTGCCATTGCAGTGGAAGGTATGATTGTTTTCGCGCCAGAGCCGGTAAAACCAGAGACCATGCCATTGACCTCAAGTGTGGGCCGGATTCCAATTCTTTCGATAGCGCTAAAGCTTTCCTCTCCCCAAAGGCCTTGAACCCCCGTTTGTTGGAGGAATACAGAATCGTCCTGCCGGAGGGCGGCTAACTGTGTTCTCTCTTCTTTGCCGGGTTGTTTAACCGTTTTGTAAAAATCAGGCAAGGTTATCCTGCCATGCTCGTCGTGCATTTTTGCAATTATTTCACATAGAACCTGAGCTGGGTTATGGATGGCACCTCCATACTGGCCGGAGTGCAGGTCGTGGTGTGGGCCCGTAACTGTCAATTCAAAATAAGCTAGACCGCGTAGACCATACGTGATTGCCGGTGTATCAATGGAAAGCATACCGGCATCTGGATTGAGGGCGATATCGCTTTGCAAAATATCCCTGTGGATTTTTAGGAAATCTGGCATGCTTGGAGAGCCGATCTCTTCCTCTCCCTCGAGGATAAATTTCAAATTTAAAGGGAAATTTTCATTTTGACTGAGAACTGATTTAACGGCTTTGATACTTGCCATAACTTGACCCTTCATATCGGATGCGCCGCGAGCAAAAAGGTAATCTCCAATGATCTTGGGCGTGAAGGGATCTGTATTCCACAATTCAAGGGGGTCCACGGGCTGAACATCATAATGACCATAGATTAGCACTGTTTGGGCGTGGGCTGCAACAGAACGATATTCTCCAAACACAATCGGATGACCGGGTGTTTGGTAAACCTGTGTGCTTTGGCATCCAGCCTTCTTCAAACTTGTTTCTAGCCAGAACGCCGCTTTTGCCATATCTTGTGAGTGCTGAGGGTCTGTTGAAATTGATTTGATGCGAAGCAATTCACTTAATTCCGCAATGAATTCTTCGGAGTTTCTTTGAGCATAATTTAACGAATTTTCCTTCATCTATTTTCTTCTCCTTCCGTGTCTCCGCTTATTATACGAAAGTATTGCGAAGGAATAACTATAATGTTAAAATGACTGAGGGAACAATGTAATACAAAGGTTCAACTTCAAAACCGCCATTTGGATGAACCTGAGAAACCAAGTTTTGCGCTATAAAGCAGTATGCCCAGATTAGTTTTTATTATTCCATGGATTTTTTGCACAGATAAGAAAAGAGGATAAGTATGTTGATTACAAATGCAAAAATCGTTACCTGGGAACAGCCGAACCGAATACTAAATGGTCAGGCTGTTTTTATTACTGACGGCAAAATTACGGAGATTGGAGATCAAAAGCAAATGCGTGACGAGCATCCAGACGCCGAAATACTGGATGCCGGCGGACAGTATTTGATGCCCGGGCTGATCTGTTCACATACCCACTTTTACGGTGCATTTTCCAGGGGGTTGGCAATCCCTACTGACCCGCCTGACTCTTTTCCTCAGATTCTCGAAAAACTTTGGTGGCCTTTAGACAAGTCCCTGACACTGGAAGATGTCCGATATTGCGCCCTGGTATGCATGGTGGACGCGATCAAACACGGTACAACAACGCTATTTGATCACCATGCATCACCAAATGCGATTGAAGGATCTTTGGATGTTATTGCAGATGCCGCGCTTCAGACAGGAGTGCGCGCCTCGCTGTGCTATGAGGTGACAGATCGAAACGGGGAAGCACAAGCGTATGAGGGGATTCGGGAGAACTTGCGTTTTATAGAGCGGGTGAAAAGGGATAATGATGGAGGCAAATTGGCAGCCACATTTGGTTTGCACGCAAGCCTCACGCTTACAGATAAAACATTGGAGGAAAGCCGCAAGGCAATACCCGAGGGAGCAGGCTTTCACATCCATATAGCGGAACACCCGGCGGATGAGTATGATAGTATGGGAAAAACAGGAATGCGGGTTGTTGACCGGCTTAAGGCTCATGATATTTTGGGGCCTCGTTCCATTGCGGTTCATTGTGTCCATATAGATGCACGCGAGATAGCTGAACTCGCTGAAACAAAAACCTGGGTGTCTCACCAACCGCGTTCCAACATGAATAATGCTGTTGGCCTGCCAAGGGTGGAAGAAATGCTCCGTTTTGGTATCCCGGTAGTGCTTGGAAACGATGGTTTTTCAAATACAATGTGGGAAGAGTGGAAGACTGCCTACCTCGCACACAAGTTAGTGCATCTGGATCCCCGCAGGATGAATGGGATGGATATCGTAGAGATGGGCGTATACAATAATGCGGCACTTGCGAACAGCTTTTTTGATCATGCCGGAGTAGGCTGTGTTGAAGCCGGCAAAGAAGCCGATCTTATTCTTGTTGATTATCACCCCATCACGGAAATGAATGAGGGAAATTTGCCGTGGCATATTTTATTTGGTTTTTATGAGAGTATGGTTACAACAACGATTGTTCAGGGGAAAGTTTTAATGAAAGACCGTAAACTTGTCGGGCTTGATGAAAAGGAAATTGCAGAGAACGCGACCCGAGTTTCGCGCGATGTATGGAAGAGGTACCGCACTCTGTTTTAAAATCACTATTTATTTGGAGAAAACATGACTGAAAACGAAACCCCAAGGATTGAGACGATTGCGATAGTTGGAGGCACTGGCAAAGAAGGAAAAGGGCTGGCCTATCGGTGGGCCAAGGCAGGACACAAAGTGATTATTGGCTCTCGCCAAATTGAGAAAGCCCAAACCGCCGCGGACGAAGTGGCTAAGTTGCTTCCCGACCCTTCGGTCATCTCCGGCGAAACAAACCCGGTTGCCGCTGAAAAGGCGGATCTTGTCGTTCTAACCGTGCCATTTACAGCACATGTACCGACGCTCGAAAGCATCAAATCCAGCCTTGAGGGGAAAATTCTGATTGATGTAACTGTGCCGCTTGTTCCCCCGAAAGTAACCAAGGTACAAATGCCTGCTGCTGGAAGCGCGGCACAGGAAGCACAAGAAGTATTAGGCGAAGGCGTTCAGGTTGTTGGTGCATTTCAGAATATTTCCTACGAACATCTTTTGAATGACGAAGAGGTGGAGTGCGATGTGTTGGTTTCAGGCAGTGGGAAAGCCGCGCGGACCGTTGTGCTGCAGTTGGTGGAAGAAGCAGGTATGGTCGGTTGGGACGCTGGACCTATTGAGAATTCCGTAATTGCGGAAGGTTTAACCTCCATTCTTATCGGGCTGAACAAACAGTTTGGCGTCGATTCAGCAGGCATCCGAATGACAGGACTTCCGAGACCGGAAAAGAAATCGTAACCCAATGCCATTAGTATTAACTACGCTTGCCGGGATTCCGTTTATCCAACCAGGGGATGACCTGGCGGAAATTATTTTAACTGCTTTAAAGAATTCGAACCTTGGTCTGATGGACCAAGATATTGTAGTGGTTGCTCAAAAAATTGTATCGAAAGCGGAAGGACGACTTGTCAATTTAAATCAGATCACTCCATCCGAAGAGGCTGTTGACCTCGCAGCGCTTACCGAGAAGGATGCCCGTTTTGTGGAATTGGTGTTACGAGAATCGAAATCTGTTCTACGAACACGCCCTGGCACACTTATTGTTGAGCATAACAATGGTTTTGTTTGTGCAAACGCGGGTATTGACCATTCTAATGTTTCAGGTACTTGGGGAAACCCTGAAGATTGGGTTCTCTTGCTACCTGAAAAGCCAGATGCATCTGCGGAAAGGCTGCGGAAGAAATTAGAGGAGATAACCGGAAAAAGCGTTGGGGTTTTGATTATCGACTCTCATGGACGCGCCTGGAGAATGGGTACGGTTGGTGTAATGATTGGCTGCGCGGGGGTGCCAGGGTTGGTTGATCTTCGAGGGACGAAGGATCTTTTTGGATATTCCTTGAGAATTACTCAGGTCGCCGCAGCAGACGAACTGGCTGCAGGTGCATCGTTGATTATGGGACAGGCTGCAGAGGGGTCGCCTGTAGTACACGTTCGCGGGTTCCCTTATCCTTTACGGGAATCGTCCAGCCAGGAACTTGTCCGCCCCCTTGACCAGGATTTGTTCCGATAAAAGTTTCGGTTTTAGTAACTATTTCAAAAATATGGAGGAAAAAATGGCAGAAAGGGTTGCTTTATACCTGCAAGATGCACACGATTTACGGGATGGGCTTGATTATGTGCGGTATGCTGAACAGCGAGGATTCGAAGCAGTTTGGCAGGCAGAAAGCCGATTAGTTAGAGACGCGATTGTTCCGATGGCGGCCTATGCGGCTGTGACCGATAAAATCAAGGTGGGATCTGGTGTGATCAATAACTGGACTCGAAATATTGGTCTTTTGGCTGCTACGTTTTTGACGCTGGATGACTTGGCCCCCGGACGAATCATTTGCGGTATTGGCGCGTGGTGGGATCCGCTGGCACGAAATGTTGGAATATCGAGAAATAAGCCATTAACGGCCATGCGGGAAACAGTGACTGTCTTAAGAAAGCTGCTCAACCTGGAAACAGTAACGTTCCACGGAGAATTTGTTAATGTGGATGGAATTGAACTGGATGTTGTTCATGGACGTCGCGAACCGAGAGATGTCCCCATTTTTATTGGAGCAACGGGAGACCAGATGATGGAGTTGGCCGGAGAACTGTGCGACGGCGTAGTATTAAATTATTGTGTTCCTCCGGAATACAACCTTAAGGCGCTTGAACTTCTGGATCGAGGTGCGCGAAAAACTGGCCGTACCGTAGATGATATTGACCGACCGCAGTTGGTGGTTTGTTCTGTTGACCATGATCACGACAAGGCTTTTGACGCCACCCGCGAGCTATTAACCCAATATCTTGCACAGCAGCCTCACATTGCAAAGGCATCCGGGGTTTCTACAGACGTGGTCAATGAAATTCAGTCTCTCCTTGGATGGCCGGCAACTCACGAGCAAATTCAAAAGGCCAAACATCTGGTTTCCGATGAGCTTATTGACCGTATTAGCGCTTCTGGTACTCCTGCAGAGGCCCGCAAGAAGGTAGAGGAATATCGCAAGTTTGGCTGCACTTGTCCGATTTTATACTCTTTGAGTGATGATATTCAATTGTTGGTGGATGCATTTGCGCAATAAAACAGGCGAGATACTCTAGGAGTAAACGCTTCATCGAGAGAAGCCAGTTTACTTTCTGTAATTGGGTTAACTGGCGTAAATTGATAGAAATTTTGGTATGATAACCTTATGGCAACGCCAACCTATGTAATTGGTCACGTCAATCCAGACGCCGATTCCATTGCTTCTGCGATGGGATATGCCTGGTTATTAAGGGAACGAGATGGACGGGATACTGTGGCGGCGCGCGCTGGCGCGATTAATCGTCAGACCTCATGGGCGCTTCGCTATCTCGGCCTGGAGACGCCCGTATTATTGACGGACGCATCACCGCGCTTTGAATCGGTTTATAGACGTTTGGACACCACCACGCTCGATCGCCCGCTGCGCGATGCTTGGGGAATTGCGAGCCGAACAGGGGGCGTTGCACCTATCTTGACGAAAGAAGGGCTTCCTTACGGCATAATAACCGGAGGGAGCCTCTTTTCGTTTTTAAGTAAATTGGTAGGCCCGCACCATCAGAATCAAGAAATGAAGGTTAGTGAGATTTTAGATTTGCCGTGTGATCGTGCGGTTGAAACTTCGATTCCGAAATTTCAGGCCTCTACCCGTATTCGTGATGTCATTAATCGTATTCTACGGGGGGAGGAGGATGTATTTTGGGTAGTGGACGATCAAGACCGTTACCTTGGAGTTTGCCGGCAAAGAGATTTGCTTAATCCGCCTCGCTTGAAATTGATTCTTGTGGATCATAACGAAGCGCATCAGTCCCTTGGCTCATTAGAGGAAGCGGAACTTCTTGAAATCCTGGATCATCACCGGTTGGGCAATCCCTCTACACATACCCCAATTCGTTTTACTGTAGATGTTGTCGGGAGTACCAGTACGCTGGTATCAGAACGAGTAGAGGATGCAGGATTAAGCGCCCCACCGAACTTGGCGGGCATCATGCTGGCGGGCTTGTTGTCGGATACTTTGATACTCGCGTCTCCCACAACCACAGATCGAGACCGCGCGGCCGCTGAAAGACTCGCTCGATGGGCATTTGTGCCCAGAACAGTGCTGAACGGAGAAACAATCCGCTCATTTGGCGAGAAAGTGTTATCTGCTGGCGCGGGATTGGGTGTGCGGATGCCTCAAGAGGTGGTTGGAAGTGACTTGAAAGTCTACAGCGCGGGTGGTTTTGAATTTGCAATCTCCCAGGCGGAGGTTAGCGACCTTCACGAATTGACAGAGCACCTTAACAGCCTAACCATAGCGCTGGATGAGGTGCGCGAATCTAAAGGACTGGATTTTGCTGCGTTAATGGTTACGGATGTTGTGCGCGGCTCCAGTAGAATCTTACTGGACAACCCGCCGGCGGTTCTTCAAGAACTGCCTTATCCCCCTCTGCCGGATGGAACGCTCCAAGCCGAGGGTTTAGTATCTCGAAAAAAGCAATTGCTTCCCGTAGTATTGGGATTGTTGGAGGATTGAATGGACTCTATATTTTTAAGAATAGCAGACCTTGAACGCAAAGGCGATGCCATAGCTGTTTGTACCATTGTCAAGGGCCAGGGATCTTCCCCTCGACATGTGGGCAGTAAAATGATTGTATTCCCCGATGGAAAAATCGAAGGAAGTGTTGGTGGGGGGACGATGGAGAGCAGGGTGATTAAAGAAGCAATGGAAGCCTTAAATGTTGGAAAATCGCGGATATTGGAATACCGCTTGGTTGACCCTGCAAAAGGGGATGTTGGAGTCTGCGGAGGTCAAGTTGAGATATACATTGAACCCTTGCTGCCTAAGCCGCAAGTTGTGATACTCGGGGGAGGGCATGTTGGTAAAGCGGTTGCTCATCTAGCGCACTGGTTGGGCTTCCGCGTTGCAATCTCGGATGATCGCCATGAGTTTTGCTCGCCTGAAGCGATTCCCGATGCGGACGAATATTATCCGGTCAAAATGAGCGAGCTCCCGCAACACCTAAAGATTACTTCACAGTCTTACCTTGTATTGACAACACGCGGTAAAGATATTGACATTCCTGGTGTACCGGTTTTACTGGATACACCAGCGCCCTTTATAGGAATCATAGGCTCAAAGAGACGCTGGCTTCTAACAAAGAAGGCAATGATTGAAAACGGGGTGCCAGAGGAAAAACTTAGCCATATTCACTCCCCAATTGGATTGGATATCAAAGCAGAGACACCCGAAGAGATAGCAGTTAGCATTATGGCGGAAATTATTAAGATTCAAAAGGGCGGTACCGGAAAAAGCATGAAAATGTAACCCCGGGAGGGAATGTTATGTGGCAAAATTACATCAATGCAACCACACTTGACGGTGTTTTGGATGTATTGCAGGAACACCGCGAAAAGGCGCGGGTTGTTGCCGGTGCAACAGATCTTATGCTGGAAATTGAGCGTGGTCAGCGTAAAGGGATAGAGACTCTTATTGATATCACACGGATCCCGGAGCTGGATGAGATTTGCCTGGATGAAGATAATTTTATACATCTTGCTCCGATGGTTACCCATAATCACTGTGTGGCGTCAAAAATAATTCGAGAATACGCCTGGCCTCTTGCGCAGGCTGCTTGGGAGGTTGGCTCCCCCCAGATACGCAACCGCGGCACAATTGCCGGAAACTTGATAACAGCATCTCCTGCCAACGATACGATTCCTCCACTTGTTGCATTGGGCGCCAGTGTTACTCTGACTTCAAAAACCGGAACTCGGGAAGTAAAATTGAACGATTTTTACACTGGTGTTCGCCGAACGGTGATGCGCCCCGATGAAATGTTGGTGGATATCGTCTTCCCTGCGCTCTCGGTGGATGCCAGAGGTGTGTTTATAAAATTTGCTCTGCGTAAAGCTCAGGCTATCTCGGTTGTGAACCTTGCGGTTGTGCTGAGGGTGAAAGAAGGGGTTGTTCAATCTGCGAAGATCGCATTGGGTTCGGTGGCCCCAACGATAATCTCTATAAAGGAAGCAGAAGAATACCTTACCGGAAAAGCGTTGACACAAGAAACCATCGAAAAAGCCGCCTCACTGGTTGCGGCGACCGTACGGCCGATCAGTGACATACGAAGTTCTGAGGACTATCGGAGCTATATTTCTAAAATTTTAACCCGCCGCGGGCTGCTGTCATTTCTTCGAAACAATGACTCAAAAGCGATTCCGGAATCTCCAGTATTGCTGTGGGGAAAAACGAACGGACAGCCACGATATGAGATGCCCGAAATTGTTCTCCAGAAGAGAACGCCGATTGTCACCAAGATTAATGGCGACCGCTATGAATTTAAGAGCGGTATGAATAAATCTCTGCTACGGTTATTGCGGGAAGAGGGATTGTTGATTGGCACGAAAGAGGGTTGTGCTGAAGGCGAATGTGGCGCTTGCACAGTTTTCCTGGATGGCAAGGCAGTGATGAGCTGTCTTGTTCCGGCTGCAAGGGCGCATGGAGCAGAAATAATTACCGTAGAAGGCGTGTCAAAAGATGGAGAGCTGAGCCCCGTGCAACGCTCATTTGTGGAAGAAGGGGCGGTGCAATGTGGATATTGTACGCCCGGTTTCGTTATGTCGGCCACAAAATTGTTGGAGGAAAAGCCACGCCCAAGCATAGAAGAAATTAAGCAGGCTGTCACGGGGAATTTATGCCGCTGTACCGGTTATTATAAAATTATCACTGCAATCGAAAAAGCCGCTGAAATGCGAGGATGATATGCCAAAATATGAGACTTATTCATCATATGAGCGGGCCCAAAAAAAGAAAACCATTCATCCGATCTGGAGAGGGATTGGTTTTGCACTCATAATTCTTATTCCAATCCTTTCCTATGCAGCTTCTGTTGTCTTGCTGGATGCAAACCGCGCCAATGGTTGGGTGAGAATTCCACAGGAATTGATTTTGAAAGGCTGGGGAGATCCCAACCTTGCGGTGAAGTTTATTCTAACGGTTGTTTTGTCTATTTTGCTCTATGGATTTTTCTCGCTGATAACCTTTTTTTTGTATGGCTCCCTGGGCCCTCCGCGATACGGCCCTTATGATGTCCCGCCTGTACAGTACCGAGGCAAGCGGTATCGCCGGTAGTCATTTCATTCAAATCAACCAACGGAGGATTTGTCATGATTTCTGTAGGCAAATCGGCAATTCGGATTGATGCTGTTGCCAAAGTAAAGGGAGAGGCCTTGTATCCAGGTGATTTCAATTTGCCAGGACAGGCACATATCAAAGTATTATTTTCGAACCGACCACATGCAATCATCCATAAGGTGGATACCCAAGCTGCCGAGAAAGTCCTTGGCGTCCTGGCGATCCTGACAGCTAAAGATGTGCCGGTCAATGAATATGGATTGATTACAGCCGACCAACCTGTGCTTTGCGGCCCCGGTTCAAACAAGCCCTTTGCAGATCATGTTCGATTTGTTGGAGATCAAATTGCGCTGATTATTGCTGAAACAGAAGAAATTGCCGCGAAAGCACGCGATTTAATCGTTGTGGAATTTGAGGATTTGCCAGTTATTACTGATGTTCGAGAAGCCATGCACCCTGGGGCATTTAAGATCCACCCGGATCGCGATTCAAACATTTTTGGGCATTATCGGATTCGCAAAGGAAACGTCCAAGAGGGTTTTGAAAGGGCTGATGTCATCATTGAAGGGGATTATCACACGCCAGCACAAGAGCATGCATATCTACAGCCTGAAGCGGGCGTAAGTTATATGGACGAGGAGGGGCGGGTAACGGTTGTTGTTGCAGGCCAATGGACACATGAAGACCGCCAACAAATCGCGCATTCTCTTAATATCCCTGAAGAACGGGTTCGGATAATCTATCCGGCTATTGGCGGAGCATTTGGCGGTCGGGAGGATATGTCTGTACAAATTATTCTGGCTTTGGCTTCGTGGACGTTACACCAACGCGGGATTAACCGGCCGGTAAAAATAGTATGGTCAAGGGAAGAATCGTTTATTGGCCATCATAAACGCCATCCTTACTTGATTCGCACAAAATGGGGCGCGACGAAAGAAGGGAAAGTTATCGCGGCGGAGGTTGAGTTAATCGGCGATGGCGGTGCCTATACTTATACTTCTAATAAAGTGTTAGGAAACGCAACTTTGGGATGTACTGGGCCATACGAAATTCCTAACGTAAAAGTGGATTCCTATTCCGTTTACACAAATACAATCGCCAACGGTGCTTTTCGCGGCTTTGGGGGGCCGCAGGGTGCCTTTGTTGCAGAAAATCAGATGAACAAACTAGCGGAAGCGCTGGGCATGGACCCCGTAGAACTCCGGCTTAAGAATTTGCTGGGTGAGGGGTCTCTGCTATCGGTAGGGACGCCATTGCCTAAGGGGGTGACCATTAAAGAAGTTGTAGAGACGTGTGCGAGAAGAGGGGGTTGGCAAAATATCGAAGGAAAGTGGTCAAGAGATACGGTAACCCATCGGACAATGGAGAAACCTTTCTTGAGAAGAGGGGTGGGATTCGCTTGTGCTTTCAAAAATGTTGGGTTTTCCTTCGGCGCGCCTGAGCAGTGTCAGGCAAAGATTGAATTGTTTGGAAAAAAGGAAATAGAAAAGGCGGTTTTGTACCATTCGGGGGCAGAAGTAGGACAGGGCGCGCATACCGTCTTTGTTCAGATGGCGGCAGAAGCTCTTGGAATTGATATGGAACAAGTTGAGCTGATCGCATCGGATACAGCCTACACAGATGATTCTGGCAGCGTCTCTGCATCGCGGATGACATTTATGGCGGGCAACTCAATCCGTGGCGCGGCTCAGGCGGCATTGGAGAATTGGAAGGCAGAAGAGCGACCGGCCGTAGGAGTATTCCAATATCGCCCACCAAGAACAACATCTTTTGATCCGGAAACGGGAAAATCAGAGCCCAATTTCGCCTACGGATACGTTGCTGAATGTGCGGAAGTGGAAGTAGATATAGAGACTGGTGAAGTGCGCATTACCCGATTGGTTTGCGCTGATGATGTAGGAAAGGCGGTCAACCCTCAGCAGGTTCAAGGGCAGGTCGAGGGGGCGGTTGTGCAGGCAGCGGGATATGCGCTGATGGAGAATTTTATTCAAAAAGATGGCGAGGTGTTAACGAGAGGCTTGTCCACCTACCTTATTCCTACAGTCTTGGATATCCCGGAGGCTGTCGACTCGCTTATTCTGGAATATCCAGATCCGATTGGGCCGTTTGGCGCACGGGGTATGGGAGAAATGCCTTTTTTGCCTTTGACACCTGCAGTCATTGCCGCAGTACACGACGCTGTAGGGGTCTGGTACGATGAATTTCCTCTGACGTCGGAACATGTCTTCCGTGGTTTGAAAAAAACAGGCCTTGCTCTATGATTTTGCGCCAGGCGCTGCGAATTGATGAGAGTATTTGCATAGCCATAGTCGGGGCTGGGGGAAAGACCACGCTCATGTTTCGACTGGGGCGACAATTTCCTTCGCCTGTGATTGTCACGACGACGACGCATCTTGGTATTGAGCAAATTAAACTCGCCGATCAACATTTTTATATTGATTCTCCAGACGATCTAGCTTTTATTGAGTGCAACATGCCTTCCGGGATAACGCTTGTTACTGGCCCGAAGGTCGAGGATCGCGTTTCCGGGCTAAACCAGGAGTCCCTTTTGGCGTTACAAGAAGCTGCCCGTAAAAAAAGATTGCCCCTGCTTATTGAGGCAGACGGTTCCCGGTGTTTACCTCTGAA
>JADLFQ010000112.1 GCA_020845515.1 Anaerolineaceae bacterium
AAACCCTTCCCCCCGATACAAACTGTCCAAACCCCCAACAATAAACAGCAGCGGCCAAAGGCGCCAAAGCATCTCCCAGGTGGTGCCCCCTAATCTTCCCACTGTGTTTAGTAACATTACAATCCCAACAGCAATCAATAGAACCGGCCAGAATAAACTGCGCCGGCGATGTCTTTCTTCCATGATTACCTCCCTCCTCGAATAGCACGGAAAAACAAGGCTGCTCCCCCAGCAATTAATAACACCGGAAGCAAAAAGTCACGATCCATCCACGCCAGCCAGGGTACATTAAAAGCACGCAGTAGAAATATCACCCCGGTCAATGTAAGCGCGGCGCCAGCCCACATCAATGCATTTGGATTCGGCTGGCGGAAAGTTTGGCCCATTTCTTTTCCCATACGACGGGCACACTCGCTAAAATCTCCTTGAACACTGTCCTCTTCGTATGGAATGATAATCCACAAGACAATGTAAACAGCAAAGCCGATGCCCTGTACCAACAGCAATAGGAAAAAGATGCGAACAATTGTTGGGTCAATCCCCAGATACTCTCCCAGGCCGCCGCATATCCCTCCAAGAACGGTATTCGAATGACTACGATATAGTTTTTTGTACATGGTACCCCTCATCACTTCCTTAATACTCATTTCAACCGAAAAAAGCGGTTTGTTTTTACCGATGGAGCAAGGTCCTGCCAATCATGAACAACCCGGCCAGGATGATCAACACCGGCCATACATACTGTATCGCCGAGGTCGCCAAAAGCATCGGTAAAATCCCCATAATCCCCATGATTCCTGCCGGTATCCAGGCCCAACGCAGCTTCTCACGCTGGGCAGGCAAGACGGCCACCAGTGCAAAGGTTGCTCCTATTCCCAGAAAGAGCACATTGCCCTTCTCAATCCCGGAAAAGTTGTCCAAACCTGCTATCAGCGCCAGAGTCAGCAGGATACCAGCAGGAATAAGCGCCCACCAAAACTCGCGCTGCGTGAGATAAACCAGCCAGAACGCCAGGCTGATGCTTGCAAGGAAAAATACCCCTCCTATACGCCCCCAGAATGGAATGCCCAGCAAATTGCCTGTGATCAAAAGCCCCAAGCCAAGAAAAATTATCCCGGGCAAGAGCGCCCACCATTTACTGCGATCTTGAATAAAAATGCTTAAAAATGCGACCCCGCCTCCTGCAAATAGCACGGCAAAAAGCGCACCAATCAACAATCCTTGCATGGGCAAAATACCTTGCATCTGAAACAACGCAACCACACCCATCACAATCAATACAATTCCTAAAACAACACGCCAATAGTTTGATTTCATTTTTCCATCATCCTTTTAATCTCACAAGGTTTCCCCTGGCAAGATGAGGTGAAGAGTTAAGCTATCCAATGTTACGCCTGATAGTAAGAGCCAGGCAGCCCGGAAAGCAGCATCCCTGCCCCAGAAAAACCGGAAACGAGCGCCCACGCATAAACTCAACTGGCATAGTTCTGTATGAAGCTTTGCTTTCCCTCTATCTACGTTGTTTCGTACAAAAGGTTTCAAAACGATTCCTTTTTCCTCGCCTCAAATGTGCACAGCATTCTTTAAAGATTACGCAAGGTTTTTTCTGTAAATTCGTGGTCAGAAATATCCATGGTTCTTTAACAATCGAATGACTTGCCAGCACAATACCATCTTCCAATCTATCATTCTTCACTGGTCTCCATCAGCAAAGCGGAAACCAATCTCAAACATGAGGTCTTGTTTGGAAAGACACCCACCACCCGGGTGCATCTGCCGATCTCTTTGTTGATCTGTTCCAGGCTGTTTGTGGTTCGGATGGGTCTACGATGCTTCAGTGGAAAGCGCCTGTGCACTGTAAACCCTTCCGCCAGGTTCTCCTCCAGCCAGGCCGGCAGGATCATCGCTGATCACCAACTGCACACCCGGCACGCCGCGCTCCTTGAGCGCTTACAAAAAGGTTCTCCAGTCACGAGCGTTATCAACATGTTCGTTTGTGTTCATTTCGTTGACTATTATTTGAGAAACATTATAATTACATTAATTGTGAAAAATCAATCACAATCGTCAAGGTTGTCTATCACAATATTTATTGAATTTACCCGTTTTTGTTCATTGTTCTACAATTACGGATGCTGTTGATGTACAAAGAATCCAGACAACGAAAAATACAGGAATTGGTTGAAAGACACAATCATGTCAGCGTGGATGATCTGTCAGAAGCTTTTGGCGTTTCTAAAATGACAATTCGTCGGGACTTGCAGCTTTTACATCATCAAAACAGTGTGGAAAGGACACATGGTGGTGCGATCACAACAAAACGTCCTTCGCGCTTTTTTGAACCAGAATTATTGGAAAGGATAAATACACTTTCTGAAGAAAAAAAAACGATTGCGTCGTTTGTAGCACATCAAATACCAAGTGGCGCTACGCTATATCTTTCTGGTGGAACAACAGTATTTTATATTGCCCAAGCCCTCTGCCCGCGCGACGATATCACCATTGTAACAAATTCATTGGTCACCGCAGGATACATAGCTAAAAATTCTGATATGAAATTGGGTGTATTGGGAGGATATTTGCGAAGGGGTGAATTTGTTTTATATGGAGAGCCTGAAAAGAATAATTTAAGTGGTTTTCCAATCGATCAGGTGATTATTGGCTGCCGAGGTGTTCATCCTTTCTATGGAATTACTTCAGATATTGTGATTAATGTTTCATCCGATTTATCTGTGATTGAACACTTTAAAAAAATTATGGTTGTCACTGATCATACAAAAATTGGACATGTCGCATTGACTAAACTTGCACCAATTGATTCAAACCTGCATTTGATTACTTCAACGTTGGCGCCGCTTGCAGTCATTGATGCCTTAAGGGATGGTAATGCTCGTGTGGACCTCGTTTCTTTTAATATTAACACTGAGCAGCTAATGAACAAAATCGAATAACCGAGCCAATTGAATTGCCCTTTTTAGACTAAAGGGAAAGGGGCATAAAATAAATTAAATCAGGAGGTGTGTTGCAAAAGAAAATTGGAAATGCAGTTGAGTTAGAGAGTAAGAGTATTTTATTTTATAAGGAGGAAGTTCTTTCATGGAAATCACAATTGGCACTGCTTTAGTACTTGCGTTCGTAGCTGGTTTTGCCTATTTTTCACGACGATTTATGGGCGAATTGTACTTGGAGCGTCCTATTCTACTTGGTCCTATTG
>JADLFQ010000113.1 GCA_020845515.1 Anaerolineaceae bacterium
CGATGAAGATCGAGGAATACGTTCCCATAAACAAACCAACCAGCAAGATGATGGCGAATTCGCGTAAGGTAACGCCACCCAGCAGGGCGAGGGCAAGAAGCATGAACTCGGAAGTCATCAATTGGGTATTGATTGATCTTTGGAGTGTTTGGACAATCGAGTGGTTTGCCAGCTTTTCAAATGGAAGCTTGCGATAGATATTGCTATTTTCACGGATACGGTCAAAAACGACAATTTTATCCTGTACGGAAAAGCCAATGACGGTCAGTAGAGCCGTGAGAAAGAGGGAATCCACCTGCCATCCGAAGAAATGTCCACCAATGGCAGAGAGACTTAGAACCACGAGACCATCGTGGATCATGGCAATAATTGCACAAACACCGTAGCGAAACGCATGTTGAATACCGCGGAAGGCAAACGTAATATAGAGGATAACTCCAAGAGCAGCTACCGCAACGGCAAGCCCAGCCCGCTGTGTTACTTCCCGGCCAATTGTTGCACCTACGTTGTCATACCGTAAGACAGTTACCGTATCGTTAAACCGGGTATTAATTTCCTCGAGGAGATCGTTCTTTTTCGTTTCATCAAGCTCACTGGAGCGGATGATGCGAATATCTTCTGGAGCGGTTTGCACCTGGACGTCGGTAACCCCCATGTCATTGTAGAGATTTACGATTTGGGCGGGCAGGGGAGCATGTCCGGAAGAAAATTGAATTTCAAGGATACTTCCACCCGTAAAATCAATTGCTAAAGGCAAGCCCCAAATCAAAATAATGATTAAGCCCGGGGTGATGAGCAAGAGAGAAACCAAGAAGAAAATATAACGTTTACTGAGGATGTCCAACATAGTTAATATCCTTTAGCCGCCAAACCATTTGCGATGGTCGGCTGGATTGATGAGATCAACAACAACGTTCAGCAGAGTACGTGTGATGAAGACGGCACTGAATAAACTTACGATTACGCCAAGCGCCAATGTAACTGCAAAACCTTTTACAATGGTAGCTCCGAAGGTGGAACCAAACCAAAAAAGAATTACGCTGGTGATGATGGTGGCGATATTTGAATCTCGAATGGAAGGCCAAGCTCTTTTCCATCCAAGATCTACGGCCTGAAAAAGCGTGCGGCCGTTGCGCAGTTCTTCTTTAAGTCGTTCAAAGATTAGGATGTTTGCATCGAGAGCACCACCGGTGCTTAATAAGAAACCTGCTATACCTGCCAGGGTGAGGGTGACGGGGATGAGTTTGAAGATCGCCAATGTGAGCAAGGCATATGTGACGATTGCAAGGATTGCAACAAAGCCCGGCAACCGGTAGTAAATAATCATGAAGAGAGTTACGATGGCAAAGCCGATCAAACCAGCGACCATGCTTTTTTGCAACGAATCCTGGCCAAGGGTGGGACCAATGATCCGACTTTCTACGACTTTCAAAGGCACCGGGAGTGACCCATAGCGTAATTGAATGGCAAGTCCATTTGCTTCTTCTACAGTAAATTTACCTTCAATGATGCCGCTTCCTTCGGTGATGGGTGTATTGATAACTGGAGTAGAGATTACTTTTTTATCAAGAACAATACCGAGATACTTACCAACATTGTTGGTGGTGTAATCCGCAAAAATTCGCTGTCCTTGTGCGGTCAATTCGAAAGCGACTACAGGCGACCCAAGTGTATTGGCGGTTACCGAGACATTTTTGAGATCTGTACCCGTCATTATGGTGGTCCATACTTTTTCTTCTGTGGGTACAGGGGAAGGGGATGCGTCTTCTGTGGCTACGGGTGTTTCCACGGCGGGCAGCGTTGCCGTGGGAGCGATCTGGTCTGTTTGATTTGGTTGGCTGCTCATTGTAGTCTTGATGACCAGGCCTGCTTGAACGGGTGTGGAGCCCATGTCAACAAATTCAAGCTGCCCGGTTTCTTTTAGCACGTCAACAACTTCCTGAGTGTCGGTCAGGCCTGGAAATTCGCCCAAGATACGACGGTTACCGGCGACCTGGAAGATAACCTCGCTGACTCCTAAGCCATTGGAACGATTCTCAAGAATTTGCTTGGCATCTTCCAGTTGCTCAGGAGTTATTACCGCCCCCGCAGGCAGCTTTGTATCATCCACTTCTAATAACACCTGCATACCGCCTTGCAAATCGAGCCCCAATACCGTATCGAGACTTCTATTGAAGCTGCCAATATGGATGCCGGAATTATTGGGCAGATCCACCCAAATTGCTGCTGCGAAAAGGATAAGAATTATAATCAGGTTAATATAGCGTCGATTCATTCGTGATGGGCCTCCGGTTCGGACAAATGCCAGCTTGTAGCTGACGCAAGGGTTGATTATAATCCTGATCCCTGGTTTTGTGAACAAGCGGGCAAAAAGCGGTGTTGGCACAAAAGCGCGCCGGTACCATGATTTACCCTATCTGCTTTCCTGGAAATGGAATCTTGGACTAAATGGTTGCTGCTTTCTCTTTTAAAATTACAGCCCGGCAGTTGAGGAGAAAACGGGCAGGCGAATGGTCGTCCTTCGGATAAAATCAGTCTCATCTGATAGAACGCGCAAGACAATCAGACTCATATCATCGCTCGGCCGCCCTTGATCCAACCGCACTGCCTGCGCAAGGATGCTGTCCGCGATTTCTTGAGAGGTGGGCGCTTGATCTTCCAAGAGGGATTCCAATAGCGTGCATAGATCAATTTGCTGGTTATACCTGCTGCCTGCCATTGCCAAACCATCGGTGTACATAATAATAGTTGTATTAATTTCCAAGGGTATTTCGGAAATGGCGGGGCGGATGTTCTTCGAAAGACCAATCGGATTGATTTCTCCCGCAAGACATTCCATGCGCTCGCGTTGAGAAATAAAAATGGGGACGGGGTTATTGCGCGTAATCACAATGGTGTCGGTTTGCAGATCCACTGAAAGGATGGTAAGGTAAGCAGATTCCGTCCCGTTTCTTTCGGTATAAAGATGATCTGAAGCGGCCCTGGCGGCCGCGCCGTCCCTGACACCTTCAGCGAGGAGACTGATGGTCTTGCGCACAACCATTGATGAAACACTTTTGGCCTCACGGCCGGAATGCATTCCATCCGCGAGTACGATTGAGATTCCACCGGAAGGACGCTCGACAAATTCCAAGAAGTCCCCACTCTCCGGAGAGAAGTATTTGTTGATTTTGACGGCTGCAATTTGAATTTCCATATATGAATTTTACAACAAATTATCCTGGGCGAGGTCACTTAATTTTCACCAGTTCCTTCTTTTGAGCAAATGACAATCAATAACTTGTAGTTAGCTGTGGTTGTCCAAACCGTTTGCCCATTTAAGCCGGCGTATTTAAATTGTTGCAGGAATTGGGTAATAACTTCATTGCTCGGGATGTCTTGTTGGGTGACCTGATATAAATGAGTTAGTAAACGATTGTATACACCGTGAGGAAGGACACTCACTCCAATGAGAGCGGTGAATGTGCCGTGCTGCTTGAGAACACGGAAAATTTCCTGGGCAGTTTCAAGCTTAAAAATATATTCTGTGGGGAAGGTTGAAACAATGCTGTCAAATGAATTGTCAGCAAAAGGCAGACTTTCAGCACCAGCCCTTGTCAGCCGAACCGAGTATTCATGAGTCTTTAAACGTTTTTTTGCCTGGCTAATCATTTGGTGACTACGGTCTATCCCAAAAACCCTATAGTCTTTTTGTGATAATTTGAGTTGTAAGTGGCCGGGCCCTTGCCCAAGTTCTAAAACCTGTTTCCCTTTGAGGTAGGGGAGGATGGCATATATCCATTCAATCCATTTCCCGCCAGAAACTATCCAGGCGACAGGGTCGTAACTCCAGGCGAATTGATGATAGAAAAGGGTATAAAAACCCTTAAGAAGAATGCGTAAGGTATGACTCCAAAAATTTTTATCGTTTTTCCTTGACATGGGGGTTATTCCCTCGTTATAATTGGGCGTCCTCGTGAAGATAATTAGTTGGCCAATAAAATCAGGAGTAATTATTAAATGGTTCCTCATCCAAAACGAAAACATACTAGCGGAAGACGCGATCGTCGCCGAGCGCATGATGCTTTGACACCCGTGAATCTGGTTCAGTGTTCCAACTGTGGCGAACCTCGGCTCAGCCACACCGTTTGCCCAAGCTGCGGTCACTATCAGGGGCGCGAAGTTATTAGCGTCTCAAAAGAAGAAAAGAAGAAATACACTTTCTGCTGTCATGATTAAAAAATAAAAGCGAGTCTGCAACAGACTCGCTTTTATAATGCCCAAGCGAGCATTATTCCCAAGATCGAAAGGATTACCCCCAGATGCAGGAACAAGTTGGTGGATGCAAGCCAACCCGCCGAGAAAACCTGCAATAGGAAATTAATAATTACGAGAATAACTCCCAATGTTGGAAGCAAGCCTTTGCGCGGTGCAAGAAAGCTGGATAAAGCATCGAGCAAGCTAGACAAGAACCTGGACAAGGGTCATTCCTCCTGGTTAGATGCTGTTATTTCTGCAAAATATGGTTGAAAAGACGTAAGTAATCGTGCAGGGATAAAACCTTGGAAGATAATATGCCCGCGAGTATGCTCCACTTTAGTGACTTGCCCCTGGTCGTGAAAAAGAGAGATTGCCTGGCCGTTACTGTAGGGAATTTTAAGGTGTACCGGGACCATCGATTCAAACAATAAGCTCTCAATGACATACGTCAGTTCCTTAAGACCTTTTTTCTTTAATGCAGATACGGGATAATTCTCGGGAATAAAGGCCAATTCCGAATAGGGCTGCGTAGCATTCTCAATTAGATCCATCTTATTGAGAACATTGATTGTAGGAATATTGTCTGCGTGAATTTCTCTCAAAGTTTGGTTAACTGACTGCCACTGCGCCAGTGCATTTGGATGGGAGCAATCCACAACGTGAATTAATAAATCGGCCTCGTTAATCTCTTCAAGCGTCGCGCGAAATGCTGCAACCAGTTGAGTAGGTAATTTTTGAATAAATCCGACGGTATCAGTAATCAAAACAGTATGACCTTTGGGTAGCGTGACCCGGCGCGTGGTGGGGTCGAGCGTGGCGAATAGCTGGTTGGCAACAAGCACATCGGAAGAAGCCAGGGCGTTCAAAAGGGTGGATTTTCCAGCATTGGTATAACCGACAAGGGCTATGACAGGAATTTGGGAACGTTGTCGTTGTAAACGGTGCCGGGTACGGTGAGCGCGGACTTTTTCCAATTCGCTCTTGAGAATAGCAATGCGTTTACGGATTTCCCGACGATCTACCTCAAGCTGGGTTTCTCCGGGGCCGCGCAACCCAACTCCGCCGACACTACCGGCCCGCCCTCCACCCCCGCCTGCCTGTCGGGCGAGATGAGTCCAGGCGCGCGTTAACCGCGGCAGGCGGTATTCATATTGGGCTAGCTCAACCTGAAGGCTTCCTTCGCGCGTGTGGGCATGTTGAGCGAAGATATCGAGAATCAATGCCGTTCGATCAATGATCCTTATGTTTTCTCCAAAACGTTGCTCCAACTCTCGAAGGTGCCGGGGCGATAGTTCGACGTCAAAAATAAGAAGTTCAGCAGAAAGCTCTTCAACCAACGCTGAGATTTCTTCTACCTTTCCAGACCCTATAAATGTGTTCGAATTGGGATGATTGAGACGCTGCGTAGTCGTTCCAATAACATTAAGGCCTGCAGTATCAGCTAAAAGTGAGAGTTCCAAAAGCGAATCATCCATAGAAAGAAAATTCTGCTCACCCCGTAATTCGATACCAACAAGGAATGCGCGCTCTTTTGGAAAAGTAGTAGGTTCTGAAATTTTTCTGGTCATAAGCTTATGGTTACTTTGCTGTTTTTCTCGTTAACGGGGCAAATAATTGCGCCATTTTCTTGTCGGCTGGCTCCAGGTGTATGGGAAGTAAAATATGAAAAACTGACCCTGGGCATACTGTCTCGTCATATCCGGATGATTCTGCCCATATCGCTCCGCTATGCGCTTCTATAATACCTTTTGCAATAGGTAAACCGAGGCCTGCCCCACCGCCTTTGAAATTGATTTTACTGCTGGAGTGCAAGGTGGAATTCCCGCGCCGGCCGAACTTGTCAAAAATTTCGAGTTGGTCAGATAACGCGATGCCAATGCCGGTATCACTGACCGTTGTTTCAATAAAACCCGATAGTATCCTACCGTCAATACGGATTTTTCCACCGTCTGGCGTATATTTGATGGCATTTGTCAGTATATTTCGAAAAGCTTGGAGCAAGCGCTCAGGGTCCGCGAAGATCATCATTTCGCTTCCTGGAAAGGCTGTAATTTCAAGTTCCAATTTGCGTGCAGCAAGAGCTGATTCAAGCTCCAATACAAGTATCTTAAAGCTGCGATTAAGCCAAACAGGCTGAATGTTTAATTGCAGTAAATTATTATCAATGAGAGAGACATCCACCATATCGTCTATGATGTTGCGCAGCCGTTGGATTCCATTTTGGATTCCATTGAGCAGTACAGTATCGAAGGTATCCGTATTTTTCGGGGTGTGCTTTTCAGTAAGCATTGAGGCATACCCTTCAATTAGCGTCAGCGGTGTCTTTAATTCATGGGAAGCGATAGCGATAAAATCTGATTTTGTGCGATCCAATTTTTCCAAGGCTTTTTGAGTCTGACTCATTTGCGTCATTACATAATTGATACGAGATTGAATTTCAAATTGGGAGGCTTTTTGGTGACAATAGTTGAACCAAGGAGCGATTTGCTCGATTACGCTGAGCGCTTGTGTTTCATCGAGCGTCTCGCGGCACACTCTCAGAAACAAGGCTTGAAGCTCATTAATAAACTCGACCAGACTGCCAGGTGGGCTTTCCAGATCTGTCTGAGTGAGGGAATTTGCCCATGTTTCCAAAACGGGATCAAGCCAGGCGGAATCACCTGTTTCCACGGCTTGTTCAAGCAATTCATAAAAAGTAATGAGCTGTTCGTACAAGTCTTCGCGCAAGCCCGCACCTTTGGTTAAGACCTGAAGCCCGCGATTCAGCCAGAGTTGCTTTATGGCGTCTAGCAAATTAATTTCATCCATGGTACTAGTTTAAGGTTTTTTTGTTAATTTGCCAATTTCGATTGGGTAATTAACCAAGAGTAAAGGGTCTCTCCAACAACCTTAAGGCTATTGGGCGAGGTTTTGTCCGGTGTATCCGCGATTGTGTGCCAGGAAGGGTAGTCAAAGTCAATAATGTCCACTGCCGGGATACCTTTTTGGGCGAAGGGTAGGTGGTCGTCGAGGATTTGGTATTTGTATTCGGGGATAAAATAATTGCTATAGCCTAAAGAAGCCGCACTGCCCCAAATTTGTTGAGCAAGTGCCTGATTAGAATTCTTTTCCAGATGGATATTCAAATCTTTATCGCCGATCATATCAATAATAACAACATAGTCCGGGAGAATAGTGAGGTTTTCCGCAAAAGCTTTGGAACCCAATATCCAATCCCAGCCTGAAATATTGCCTTGGTCTTCGGCATCAAAAAAAACGATCCAGATTTCCTGCTCTAATTCCGGGGGCAGGGTACGCGCCAACTCTAGAAGAACTGCCACACCTGAAGCTCCGTCATTTGCTCCAGGGACAGGGGATGCCTGTTTTGAGGGAAGAGGATCACGGTCTGCTACTTGACGCGAGTCATAATGTGCCCCCAGAAGGATTAACGGGCGGTACCGCCCTCTTTTTCCAACAATATTGATGACCGCTTGGCCCTGCCAGGTTATTTCCTGTACGCTGGTATTCCAATGGTTTGCTTCCAATTCCTCTTGCAACCAATTGCCGATTTTCATATGAGCGGCGCTTCCGGGAATACGTGGGCCTTGATTAACCTGGAACACCAAATCCTGGTAGGCTCTTTCAGCATTAAAAGTCTGCTTTGAAGTGTTTGAAGCTCTATAGTACAGAAAAAAGGCTGTTGCCCCGCTTGCTATAATAAATAGTGAAAGCATTAAAATTAATTTGTTTTTGAAGATCATAAATGCCCTACTTTGTCTAAATAATCTTCCAGTTCTGCAAGAGAGCGCTCTGCCAAAAAGGATGCCCTTTCCTTTTTGTTTTTAAATAGCCGGGTGGTATCCGGCAAAATCCCAAAGTTTGCCTTTGTAGGCTGAAAATCTTTCATGGCTGCATGGGTAATATACCGGCAAAGAGCACCTAGTAAGGTTGAGGAGGGCAGTTCCAGCAAAGGCTGCTTTTTGATGTACCGGGCAGCATTGATACCAGCGAGCAGCCCGGAAGCGATGTTTCCCATATACCCTTCAATGCCTGTGATTTGCCCCGCAAAAAATAAACCTTGCCGGCTGTGGGCTTCGAGTGTGGGTTTAAGCAACTTGGGCGCGGCGATATATGTATTGCGGTGCATCTGCCCGTAGCGCACAATTTGAGCGTTTTCCAATCCGGGAATCATGCGAAAAATCCGTTTTTGCTCCGAAAAAGTAAGATTGGTTTGAAAACCCACCATGTTGTATAAACTGCCAGCGAAATTGTCCTGTCTTAATTGAAGTACCGCGAAAGGGCGTTTGCCGGTGTTTGGATCTATCAGGCCAATTGGACGCATGGGGCCGAACGCGAGGGCATCTTGCCCTCGTTGAGCAAGAATTTCCACCGGGAGACAGCCTTCGAAAAAATTTGGGTCGCCTGCTTTGACGCCCGAATTGATGGGCTTTTCGAAATCTTTCAAGCTTATGCGTTGCCCATCGCATAATGCATTAATGAAATCGTAATACTGCCCTTTTGTGAAAGGACAGTTAATGTAGTCCCCTGTGTCTGAAGTATCACGATTAAAGCGGGATGCTTTGAAAGCAATCTCCATGTTAATCGATTCGGCCGAAACGATAGGGGCAATGGCATCAAAGAAAAATAAATAGTCTTCCCCCAGCAGAGATACCAATTCTTTGGATAAGGCGGGAGAAGTTAATGGCCCCGAAGCGATAATGCACACACCTTCAGGCAACCGAGTGATTTCCTGGCGAACAACGTGAATGAGGGGGTGACTCATTAAATGTTTTGTAATGAGCGAAGAAAAACCAGCGCGGTCCACGGCGAGAGCAGAACCGGCTGGGATGGCGGCGGCTTCGGCGCAAGCAAGTAACAAAGAGCCAAGGCGTTTGACTTCTTGTTTGAGTACTCCACCGGCACGATCAGGGAGGATGGTGCCAAATGAGTTTGAACAAACCAGTTCGGCAAGCCCACCTGTCTGGTGTGCGCCAGTCTGTTTTTCCGGACGCATTTCATACAACTCGACGTCTATTCCCGAGGCCGCAGCCTGCCAGGCAGCTTCGCATCCCGCCAATCCGCCGCCAATGATTTTTAAATTTTCCATAACCGCATTTTCCTTGGCTTTTAGACTTTCATTTTATCATTAGAAAGATATTTTTTCCTGGTATAAAACTTGCAACGGCTCCTGTTAACCACTATACTCAATCAGACAGGGAAAAAATGTTTCACATTCCATTTCATACCACTCGACCGGCGACTACTGCGCATCTGGCTCAAACTATGACGATGCTCAGTTTAACTGCTGAAGAACTTAAGCAGCAAATTGAATCGGAACTGGCCTCCAACCCTGCCCTGGAATTGATACACGAGAGGCGATGTCCAACATGTCACAGATTGCTTCCAAAGCAAGGGGTTTGCCCAATTTGCAGCCAACCTGCTCCTTTCAATGCCAACGAGCCAGTGGTTTTTGTTTCGCCCAGAGATGATTTTTATCCCAGTGGTGTTACCGCTTCCTCTGATGATTTACCGACGGATAATTTTTCGGTGGCGACAGATGATCTGCCCACTTATGTGCTTCGCCAAATTGCTTCGGAGTTGGATGTTTCCAACCGGAAAATCGCAGCGTTTTTGTTAACCCACTTGGATGAAGATGGTTTATTGACTATCCCTTTGATTGAGATTGCTAGATATTATCACGTTCCTTTGAGCGAGGTGGAAAAAGTCCAACGTATGATCCAAAAGGCAGACCCTTTAGGGGTTGGCTCTTGCTCGCCAAGAGAGGCACTGCTTGCGCAATTAGAAATTCTTGCAGATATTCAAGCTATTCCACCTTTTGCAAAGGAGATTGTTGATTCGGGTATGGATTTACTTTCCCGTCACCAGTTGCCTGAACTGGCGCGACGAATGAAAATTTCGCTCCGGAATGTACAACTCGCGCACCAGTTTATCAGTGAAAACCTCAATCCTTTTCCAGGGAGAGCGAATTGGGGGGATGTGCGTCAACCAACTGGCAGCCGGCTGGAAGTATTTCACAGGCCTGATGTGATTGTCAGTTATCTCGAGGGAAATGCAGAGAAGCCTTTTATCGTTGAAATTATTCTGCCTCTCAATGGGACGCTTCGGGTCAATCCGGCATTCAAACAAGCCTTGCATGAAGCTCCGGCGGAAAATAAAGAGAACTGGCGGAGTGATTTGGAACGTGCCTCCTTATTTGTTAAGTGTTTGCAGCAGAGAAACCACACGATGCAGCGGTTAATTCATCGCCTTGTGGTGTTGCAGCGGGAATTTATCATCAAGGGAGAGGAGTTTCTTAAACCTGTAACACGCGTACAATTTTCAAAAGAACTTGAAGTACATGAGTCTACGATTTCGCGAGCAGTAGCGAATAAAACGGTACAATTGCCTAATAAGAGAATTATTCCACTGGCTTCGTTTTTCGACCGGAGTCTGAATGTGCGCACAGCTTTATGCAACCTGATCTCACAAGAGAAAAAACCATTGAGCGATTCCGAATTGATGGAAATGCTTGAGAAACAGGGTTATAAAGTGGCTCGCAGAACAGTTGCAAAGTATCGGGCAATGGAGGGAATCCTTCCGGCTCATCTGAGACAGGTGAATAGTTAATATTTATGACGAGTTCAACACAAGTTAGAAAAAACCTTTCCCCGGTTGCCAAAAATTCTCCAGATGCTGTGAGTATAGAATTTTTGCTCGACTTGCTTGCCGGCCCAGCATTGATTCTCAACGTGCCTAAAGAAATTATCGAGTTGGCAAATTCATCGTTTATCCGGTTGTCCGGCTATACAGAAGAAGAAATCTACTCCCAACCCTTTGATAATTTTTTTCTTGGATTTCATAAAGATTTGCTGAAAACTGAAGAGAATTATTCAGGAGTGATCAAGAGGAGGAATAGAACTTCTCTTTCCGTTTCCTTTAAGGTTCAAGTTTGGGAGCAGGATGAGACAAAAGCGGCAGTGATTTTCAAAAACCCTGAAAGCAATGCTGAAACCAGAGGCCCTAACTCGATTTATGTGAATTTATTGGAAGCTTTATTACAATTTATTTCCTCCTCGGATTCTGAGGGTCTTGACTACTCCATTAAGGTTATGCTAAATGCTTTTTCTAAGGCGATCGGAACAAACCTGGTTTGCCTCTATCAGGCTAACAGCGATTCACCAAAGCTGAGCAAGGCGATTACTTGTGAGCCGGTAACGATTTTTCCCGATGAAATTCCCTCAAGCGACCTTGTTCGCTTGAGAAGCGCGTCTATGTGGGTTCCGGGCGACTATGTTCAAACAGATATTCATCGGGCAGGGCGTGTTGCGGATCTTAAATATGTAGCTACTATTCCCTTGGGGCAAGAGGGGGCTTTGTCAGGACTGCTTGTAGTGGGCGGGTCCAGCAGGAACCCGTCAGCGGATTTAGGTTCCTTGTTGCGGTTTTTGGGCAGCCTGCTCTTTGTTAAAACACAATATTCTATTAAAGATGAAAACCAGAGCAACCTGATTTTTGAACTTGAAAATCAAAATAATGTCTTTACAGAGTTGTTCAATGTTGCGCAGGAGGGGATGATTATCCTCAACTCGACGCTTGCAATTGCACGGATGAACTCTGCGGCAGAACTTATGCTGGGGTATGCAGAATCCGAAGTGCAAGGGCAACTGGTGGAAAATATTTTGATCGGCCCTGATGGTTTGATTCGGGCATTAGAAAAAGTTAACGAAGGAATTCCCTTCCACAATTTGGGGACGATTAATATTCACCGGCGGAACGGACAGAGCTTTCCCGCAAATTTGCAAGTTATCCCGGTGATGCGGGAGGACCAGCTTTTTTCGGTCCTAATCTTTATTGCAGATGTCAGTCAAAATGAACAAATTAAGGTGCGTACCCAACAACTTGAGCATCGAGCCGTGCTGGGGGAATTCACCGCGATATTCGCTCATGAGGTAAGGAATCCGATCAATAATATCTCCACAGGCTTACAATTGCTGAGCACGCTGCTAATGACTGATGACCCCAACCTGGATATCATCAAGCGTATGTTGGGCGACTGTAGCCGATTAAACCAATTGATGTAGTCGGTTTTATCCTTCTCCAGGCCGCTTGAGACGAAGTTCGAACCTGTGGATTTGATCTTGCTGCTGCAACGAATCCTGGACCGGTGGCGACCCCGACTTGCCAGCGCGAATGTTGAACTCTTTTTTCAACCGGTTCATGACTTACCAAAAATATTAGGGGATATTCGTTCACTCGAACAAGTATTCACTAATCTTGTGAGCAATGCTGTGGAGGCGATGAGTAAAGAGGGTGGGACACTGGCGATCCGACTTAACCGATATGACCAAATCCCTAATACTCCGCAGGTTGAAATTGGAATAACAGATAGCGGGCCGGGAATACCGGATGAGATACGCAGGCGGTTATTTGAACCTTTTGTATCCAACAACCCACGGGGAACAGGGCTGGGTTTGGCAATTACCAAGCGAATTGTTACCGCACATCATGGTAACGTCACGGTAGATAGTTTTCCCGGCGGCACCGTATTCCGGGTATATTTGCCGGTAGTAAATGGAGAGGGTAATGAGCATAACCATTTTGATCGTGGATGATGAAGATAATGCCAGACAAAATATTGGGGCATTTCTAACAACGCGCGGATATGAGGTTATAGATGTTGCCACACTGGGCGAAGCCCGGAAGTGTTTGGAGAAGGGGGACGGCGACATCATCCTGCTTGATGTCGAACTTCCGGACGGCTATGGCCCCAACCTTCTCCTGGAGACGTCCACGCTAGCTTTCCGCCCACCAATCATTTTAATTACCGCATATGGAGATATTGATATGGCAGTAGAGGCGATGAAAAACGGGGCTCACGATTTTCTCTCCAAGCCATTCGAGTTTACCCGTTTGGAGCAGTCTATTCAAAGAGCGTGCGAAGTCGTGTTGATGCGTCGTGAATTGGATCATTTAAGGAATTCTCAACACCAGCATGATTCTTTTGTCTCTGGCAAGAGTGTTGCCATGCAAACGGTGCTAGTTCAAGCTCAAAGGGCGGCGACTGCTTCTGTTTCTGTGCTGGTTACCGGGGAGACCGGTACAGGCAAAG
>JADLFQ010000114.1 GCA_020845515.1 Anaerolineaceae bacterium
GGATACCGAGCGCGGGTTACTTGTACCGGTGGTACGCAACGCAGCCGGCCGCCGCCTCCTTGCGATCAACGATGAACTCGGCGGGTTGGTGGCGCGTTCGCTTTCCGGGCGCAGTTTGCCGGATGACCTGACGGGCGGCACGTTTACGATTACAAACCTCGGCGTATATGAGATTGATGCCTTTACGCCGATCATCAACCCGCCGGAATGTGCTATTTTGGGCATAGGAAGAATTGTCCCCCGGCCGGTTGGAGTGGACGGTCAGATTGTTTTACGGGAGATGATGGCACTCAGCCTGTCCTTTGATCACCGCTTGGTGGACGGGGCTCCTGCCGCAAAGTTCCTCCAGCGGCTCAAACAGTATATAGAACGCCCAATAGTTCTCGATATGTTGGAATAAAAACAATACTTAAGGGAAGGGTATATTCGATGCAATTAAAAGATTCGGTCGTTCTGATTACTGGCGCAGCCAACAGAGTGGCGCGCGAAGTTGCCCTTGTGTTGGCTAAAAAGGGAGCGCACATTTCTTTTACCTATTATCTGGCTGATGAACCCTGGCAGGAGACGCAAAAAGAAATTGAGGACTGCGGTGTTAAATGCATGGCCCGACAGGTAGAGATGCGCGACAGCGCACAGATCAATGCCTGGGTGCAAGATACCCAACAGATGTTTGGACGTATGGATGTCCTTATTAACAGCGCTGGTATCTGGCTCAAAACTCCTTTCCTGGAAATTACCGAAGAGGATTGGAACATGGAATTGGAAGTCAACCTGCGCGGACCTTTTCTATGTTCCAAAGCAGTTGCTCCAGCCATGTTGAAACAAGGGCAGGGAGTTATTATTAACGTGACCGACCTCTCTGCTTTTCAGGTTTGGCCGGGTTATGCGCACCATGCTTCCAGCAAAATTGGCCTTGTGGCACTGACCAAATCCATGGCTTATGAACTGGCGCCAGCGATACGAGTGAATGCTATTGCTCCTGGAACAGTTCTTCTGCCCTTCGGAGCAACACCGGAAAAAATCCAATGGGCAGTGGATAAATCCGTCCTTAAACGGGTGGGCACACCTGCCGATGTTGCTGATTTGGCAATATTTCTCATTGAAAACGATTTTGCCACCGGTTCAGTTCATTTTATAGACGGTGGAAGAAGCCTGGTATAACGATGGCAGATCTTTTGATTGCTGACGGCGCAGTAAGAACTGCACAAGGCTGGTTGTCGCCAGGATATATTGTCATCCAGGATGGCAAGATACAAGCCGTTGCGGTGGGACAGGCAAGCGAAGCGCTGCGCGGGAGTGCAAGCCGCGTTTTGAACGCCTCGGGGAAGGCGGTTCTGCCCGGATTAACCAATGGGCACACACATTTCAGCCAAACGCTGATGCGTGGCCTGGCGGCGGGCCGCCCGCTGATGCGCTGGTTGAAGGAGTTGATCTGGCCGCTACAGGCTGCCATGTCTGTGGAAGAAATGCAACTGGCGGCGCAGCTAGGACTGGTGGAAAACTTGAAGTGCGGCGTGACGACGGTAATTGATCATCATAAAGTGTGTACCACCAGAGAGCATACCCGGGCGGTGATTGAAGCTGCCGGTGAAGTGGGAATCAACTGTGTTATTGCGCGGTTGTGGGCTGACCTGGGCGTAAATGCAGAAGATGCCGATGCGGTTGTGGGCGAGATGGAGGAGTGGTATCGTTCGACGAAAGAGAAAGCCAACCCAACTTCCGGTGCGTACCTCCGATTTGCCAGTGGGCCAGGAACCCCCTGGCGGTGCAGCGACGAAACGATATTGCGGATGCATGATCTGGCGGTGAAAAATGGTAGTTTTACGCATATCCATGCAGCAGAAACAAAAGATGATATTGAGATGTCGCTGGAGAAGCATGGCGAAACCTCCATTCGCTGGCTTGATAACCTGGGAGTGCTTGGCCCAAACAGCCAGGTTGTGCACTCCGTATGGGTGGATGATGAAGAAATTGAACTGTTTGCTGAGCGAAATGCGTTGGTAGTGCACTGCCCGGTAAGCAATGCAGTATTAGGCTCCGGGATTGCACCAATCCCCCAAATGGTGGAAAAGGGGGTCAGGCTCCGGCTTGGCACCGATGGCCCCGCAAGTAATGACACACAGGATATCTTTGAAACCATTAAGATGGCCTTAAGTCTGGCGCGGGTGCATTCTCTGGATGCGGCCGTACTGCCACCTGCTTTTTTGCTCTCCACTGCGGCGGATGGGAAAAATATACAGGTTGGGGCGCCTGCTGACCTCACAGTTGTCAATCTGGAACATGAGCGCGCGGTGCCGGTGCATGACTATGATTCGGCGTTGGTTTTATGCTGCCATGGTACGGACGTGGACACTGTTATCGTAGGAGGGAAGATATTAATGGAAGGGCGAAAGGTCTTTTCTGTGGATGAAACCGTTTTGCTGCAAGAATGCAGTCAGGCGATCCGATCCCTCCGCAAGCGTGCCGGGATTGAATAAAAGGACTACTTCTTAAACGTATATTCTATTGAATTATCAGGAGAGAGAACAAAAATGGCTACAATTAAAGATTTGCGAAGCTTTATTGAGGTGTTGAAAGAAAAGGGTTCTTTTGAAAAGGTCTCACAGCCTGTTTCTCTGGAGCATGAACTGGCAAATATTGGCGCAGCGCTCGCCCGCCAGGGAGGCAAAGCAGTCCTTTTTGAACACGTTACCCGTGCGGAGGATACGATCCACTGGCCGATTTTCACTAATGGCGTTGTCAGCCCGGCGACAGCCGCCGTAGCACTGGAATGCGCACCGAACGAAGTTGTCAATATCATAGGAGCTGCACTTGAACCTGCCAATGCAGTCCCTGCCCGTAAGTCGGATAAAGAGGCGCCGTGGAAACAAAACGTGATTACCGGAGATGATATCAACCTGTACCGCCTGCCCATCCCGACACACGGCGCTCTGGATGGCGGCCCCTTTATCACCGGCGGCGTTACCGTAAGCCGTGACCCGGTTTCCGGTCGGGGGAATTTATCTTACAACCGGATGCAGATCTTGGGCCCGCATACCTTTGGCTTCAATGTTAATGAATGGCGCCATACAATGCAGTTTTACAAAGGACAGGAGAAAAAAGACGAACCCTTAAAACTGGCAATAGCGATTGGGTTGGACCCGGCAATTATGATCGCCGCAGGCGCGCGCTATGACAATGATGAGTTGTTGATCGCCGGGGCGATTCGCGGTGAACCGGTGCTGGTTGATAAGGGTGTTACCGTAGATGTAGACATTCCCTTCCACGCGGAGGTTGTCATTGAAGGTTACTTGCCGCCGCATACACGCCATGCCGAAGGACCACTTGCAGAGTTTCACGGTTATTACGGGGAGTTATGGAACAGCCCGACTTTTGAGGTAACCGCAATTTGTTATCGTAATGACCCCATCTTTCAGACGATTGTCCCCGGTTGGGCGGAGCATGTGTACATCGGCAACGTATTGCCACGCGAACCCCTTTTGCTACGATTCTGCCGGCATGTGAGTAAAGACGTCAAAGCGCTGCATATCCCCCCGTACGCGAATGGGTTTGCAGCGATTGTTCAGCTCGAGAAAAGCAACCCGGGTGAGCCGAAGAATGTTGCCCTGGCCGCTTTGACTGCACATGTGAATGTGGCGAAAGTGGTTGTTGTTGATCCGGATGTCAATATTTATGATCCGGCAGACGTTCTCTGGGCAATGACCAATCGTGTGGAACCGACACAAGACGTTTTCTACATAAAGGGCGCACAGGGACATGAGATGGATCCAACCGCTGATATGCGCGGTGTGCAAACGAAAGTGGGGATTGATGCAACTTATAAGCCGGAGCGCCGCGATTATGGCGAGCGTATTCGCTATCCGGAAATTGATCTAAGTAAATATCTTTCATCATAAGAATCGTTTCTTAATTTCTAAAAGGGAGAACAGATTATGAAAACTAGATTTGCACTGTATTTACAAGACCGACACGATATGCAGTACGAACTGGAAATGGCCAAGTACGCCGAAGATCGAGGTTTCGATGAGATCTGGCAGGCGGATACCCGCTTGGCGCGCGATTGTATTGTAATGATGAGCGCTTTCCTGACTGTTACAAAACGGCTGCGCTACGGGTCCGGCGTACTGCCGATTTGGACGCGCAACCCAGCAGTAATTGCTGCCTCGTGGAGTACGATGTGGGAATTAGGCGGAAAGGTGGATGGGCGCGGGCGTGTGATGCTTGGTTTAGGCGCCTGGTGGGAGCCGATTGCAGGCCGTGTAGGCGTCAAGCGTGAACGGCCGCTTAAGGCGATGCGTGAGTACGTGGAAGCATGCCGCCAGCTCTTCACGATGGAAGAGGTTACCTATGAAGGTGAGTTTGTTCACCTCGACCGCATCAAACTGGATGTCGCTTTCAGCGATGCCAGCCCGCGCGATATCCCGATTTATATCGGCGCGACCGGTGACAAGATGCTGGAAATGGCCGGTGAAATTTGCGATGGTGTTGTGCTTAATTACGTTGTTTCGACCGATTACATTCGCCATGCGGTTGCGCTGGCGGAAAAAGGCGCAAAGAAGGCAGGCAAGACACTTGAAGACATTGACCGCCCCGAACTGTTGATCTGCTCTCTCTCAGACAAGAATCCGGATGCGGCGATGGCTGAGGGTAAGAAACTGGTTGCCTACTACTTCGCCACTGAACCACACATTATGAAAGCCAGCGGCGCCAGCGAAGAATTGCTCGCCAAGGTACAATCGGTAATGGGATGGCCTGCGACAGAGGAAGATTATGAAAAAGCAGCCAAACTGATCCCCGATGAAGTTGTGCGCAATGTCATGGCGGTCGGAACGGCGGATGAGTGCCGTGCCAAGGTGAAGGAATATATTGACGCCGGCGTTACCTGCCCGATTCTCTTCCCAATGATGCCTGATATCAAAGAAGTCGTTGATGCATTTGCGGATGGGGTCTAGACATGGCGATTAATTATTCTGAATTAGCCAAACAAGTAGAAGCCGCTTCACAATCGCTCAACGATGGCATGGTGAAGTTTCTTGGGGACTTGATCAGCATCCGCAGTTATACCGGGGAAGAAACCCCCGCTGTGGAACGCACACTACAGGAGATGCGAAACCTCGGGTATGACGAAGTATGGATGGATACAGCCGGAAATGCGTTGGGGCGAATAGGCACAGGAAACAAGATTATCCTGTATAATGCACACCTTGACCATAATGAAATTACGGACGAACGCGAATGGCCGCACCCGCCGTTGCAACCTGTGATTGAAGATGGCGTGATGTATGGATTGGGCGCTTCGGACTGCAAGGGAGGGGTTGCCCCGATTGTTTATGGCGCTGCGATCTTTAAAAAATTAAATTTGCCCAGCGATTATTCTGTGGTCGTGATGGGCGCGACGTTGGAAGAGGATGCTGAAGGTTTTGCTCTGCGCTCGCTGGTGGAACGGGATGGCCTCAAACCGGAAGTTGTGCTCTTGGCAGAAGCGACTGATCTGACCTTGCGACGCGGTCACCGCGGCCGGTGCGAAGTGCGCGTGCGTGTTTCCGGCAAGGCGGCGCACGCCAGTTCGCCGGAACTTGGTGATAATGCCATTCTCAAAATGGTGCCGGTGATCGAGGCGGTTGAGAAGATGAATAAGGATATGCCCAGCCACTCACTTTTTGGAAAGGGCAATCAAGTAATCTCCTTGATCAATGGTCCCCACACTCCCAACTCTGTTCCAAGCTGGTGCGAAATTACCGTTGATCGCCGCATGGTGCCGGGCGAAACAATGGAAAGTATTACAGAAAGCTTCCGCAAGGTGGTTGCACCTTTCGGCGCAGAGGTTTATATCCCGGAGCAGCCGGTAAAAACCCACACCGGCATCAACCTGGATGGCCCAAGCTTTTACCCGGGTTGGCTGCTTCCTGAGGATGCACCTTTGCTGGAAGCGGGCAAGAAGACTTTCCATGCCTTATGGGGGGAAGAACCCCATGTCAATATCTGGCGGTTTAGCACGGATGGCACGTATTCTGCCGGCGCGGCAGGTATCCCTACGCTGGGCTTTGGGCCTGAAGAGGAAAAGTATGTCCATACTCCTCAAGATCAGGTCAATCTTGAGAAAGTCCGAAAAGCGGCCATGTTTTATGCGTTGTTCCCGGTTTTGTATGCTGCCCAAATGGGTTAACAGCAGGAAAATTATTCTAATAGGAGACTGTAAAAATGCTGACCAATTTGTATCACAAAGATTTTATTTCCACTGAAGATTGGAGCGTTGATGAATTGAACGCGATGGTCGAAGCTGGCGGCGAACTCAAACGACGGTTTGCGTTTGGTGAGCCTCACGATCATATTCTGCGCGCAAAAACTCTCTTCATGCTCTTCTTTGAAGAATCAACCCGCACCCGCAATTCTTTCGAGGCTGGTGTTGCGCAACTCGGTGGTCATGGAATCTACCTGACCCCTTCTGCAACCCAAGTTGGCCATGGTGAGAACGCCCAGGATACCGGCCGTGTGTTGGAACGTTATGGTCACGGCATCGCTGTACGCGACTGCCGCACCGATATTGGTCAGGCTTACCAGTATGAACTGGCGAGCCATATAGATATCCCGGTCATCTCGATGCAGGACGACGTGGATCATCCCTGCCAGGCTATGGCTGACCTGATGACCATCCGCGAGAAATTTGGCGACGACCTGCGCGGCCGCAAATTCACCATTGCATGGACTTATGCACCCAAGTATGTGCGCCCGCTTTCGATGCCGCAGGCACTTGTCATGCTGATGACTCGTTGGGGTATGGATGTTACCCTGGCGCATCCCCCGGGATTTGAACTTATGCCGAAGTGCCTGGATGCAGCCCGAAAACATGCAGCCGAGAACGGCACCAAGTTCGAAGAGATCAATGATATGGACGAAGCCTTCCGCGACAGCGATATCGTCTATGCAAAAAGCTGGGGTCCTATCACGATTACCGAAGATCCGGATGAGGTTCAGGCCATGTGCGACAAGCACAAGGACTGGATTACCAACGAACGCCGCATGGATCTCTCCAAGAAATCTTCCATCTACATGCACTGTATGCCGATTGACCGTGGATACGAAGTGACCCCCGGCGTTGTGGATGGCCCGCATTCTGTAATTTATGATGAGGCGGAAAATCGCTTGCACATTCAGAAGGCGCTTATGGCGCTGACGATGGGTGGCCGTCTCTAATCCACTTACTTAAAGAAAAAGGGGGTTGGCGGGTTCGCCAGCTCCCTTTTTTCTCCCCAGTGTATTATCCTATGAAAGATGGTAAAGCACTTTTCCTCCTGGACCCTTCTCATACCGTTCAGCCGGTACCCAGGGAAATGACAGTACCAGCCGGCCAAACAATTACACAAGCTCTGGATTCTCAGGGCGTTATATTCCGGCAACCTGTCATCGCTTTGGTGAACGGGCAGACTTCTGATGTGTCTTGTTTCTTGCAGGACGGTGATGTTGTGCGCTTTTTTCCTCAAATCGCTGGAGGGTAATCTATGAACATAATTGGCAAAACTTTTTCTGACGAAAACCGCTCTGGCAATGAAAGCGGTCAGCGCGCTTTTTTCGGAAGAATTTTGCATATTCACCTGAGTGATGGGAAGATATGGGTGGAACAGCCCGGTGATTCTTTTTATCGCCGGTTGATTGGCGGGCGTGGTGTTATCCTTCACTACCTGCTGCAAGAGATGCCTGCCTGGGCGGATCCGCTTGGCCCTGAAAACATGCTGATCTTTGCACCGGGTATTCTGTCGGGCACAGTTCTTCCCGGCACAGGCCGGCACGCGGTAGGCGCGAAATCTCCGTTGACTGGAGCGTTAGCCAGCAGCGAAGCGGGCGGCTGGTGGGGGGCTGAGTTTAAAAAGACTGGTTTTGACGCGATGGTGATCCGGGGGAGGGCCGAAACGCCGGTTTACTTATGGATCAAAGACGGAGATATTGAAATTCGTGACGCTTCCCATCTCTGGGGAAAAACTACCGGCGATACACAGGAGAGCATCCGGCAAGAATTGGGGGATGAAAAAATTCGCATTGCCCAAATTGGCCCTGCCGGTGAAGAGCAGGTGCTGTTTGCAGCTGTAATGCACGATGTCAACCGCGCGGCCGGACGTTCCGGGTTGGGTGCGGTCATGGGCAGCAAAAACCTGAAGGCGGTTGCCGTCCGCGGCACCTCCACGGTGGGTTTGGCAGACAAAGAGCTGATGACTGTCGTCCAGCGCTGGATCAACAAAAATTATAAAGAGTCGATGGGTTGGGCTGTTCAATCCGGTACGGCAGGCTCTGTTATTTTTAATCATGATGTTGGCGGTACAGCGATACGAAACTATCTTGACAGCACCCTTGAAGGCGTTGGTAATCTTGATGCAAGCTCTTTTTTCCCTGCCATGCTCAAAGACCGTGATACCTGTAATCGTTGCCCGGTACGCTGTAAGTTGGTGGTGGAATACAAGAATGAGGAAGCCGAAATCCAGGGGCGCTACGGCGGTCCTGAGTATGAATCATTGGGCGCCTTGGGTCCTTTATGCGCCATCAATGATGTTGTTGCAGTAGCCAAAGCAAATGAGTTGTGTGCAGCCTACGGACTGGATACAATTTCCACGGGGGGGACAATTGCCTTCACCATGGAATGCGCGGAAAAAGGATTGCTGCCGGGCTATGATTTTCTCCCACGCTTCGGAGACAGCGCTTCGCTTGCCGAGAGCATTCACCGGATTGTACGGAAGGAAGGCATTGGCGCAGAAATGGCAGCGGGCAGCGCGCGCATGGCTGAGAAATTAGGCTCATCAGCAGTTGAAATGCTGGCGGTGGCGCATAAACAGGAACTGCCCTTGCACGATCCGCGCCTTAAGCAGTTGTGCGGCATGGGGTACGCGCTCTCTCCCACCGGCGCTGATCATATGAATAACCTTATTGACAATTTTGCCACCTCCCTTGGGTCTGATACATGCAACCGGTTGGAAGAATTTGGAGTGGAAACCCCGCTGCCACTGTGGGGTGTTTCGGAATTAAAGGTGAGGGCTTATATTGTTGAGGTTGCTTTTAAGAATTTCCTCGACAGCGCTGTGATCTGTCACTTTTACCCTTATACCTTCCAACACATGGTAGATGCGCTAAATGCGGCGACCGGGTGGCAGGTTACTGCTGCTGAAATTCATGAGATAGGCGACCGCATTGCCGCCATGGCGCGCCTCTTTTTGATCCGTGAAGGTTTTACCTCTGCTGAGGATACGCTTTCCGCGCGTGCATTCCACCGCTTGAAAGACGGCCCGATTGCTGGTAAAGCGCTTACGCCAGAGGAGTTGAAAGAGGCAGTGGATATCTATTACGCCCGGATGGGCTGGGATGAGGAAGGCCACCCTTACGCTGAAACACTGGAAAGGCTGGGAGTAGCTTTTTGATTTTGGCGCAGGCTATCCAGTTATATGGTTCCAATAAAGGTCGCACAGTCGCGACCTTTATTTATCTTGTAATATATGGAATAAAAGAGGCAGTAAAGTGATTTTTCTACTATAATGCGAGCGGAGAGAGAAATGCTCACTACGATTGGTTTTATCTTCTCCCTGATAGCTGGATTAATCCTTTTAACAGCGGGCCGCCGTTTATTTTGGCTGTTTGTGGCTGCCTTGGGCTTTGTGGTGGGGTTTGGCCTGGCGGGTTTGATTTTGCAGGAGCGTTCGGGGCTTTTGATATTGGCCATTGCTTTAATTGCTGGCTTGCTGGGTGCTTTGTTGGCGATTGGATTACAGCGCGTTGCCCTGGCCGTTGCAGGGTTTGTGGCCGGCGGATACATCCTGGCTTTTCTTGTGCAAGCCGGGGGCATTCATTTTCCAGTTGTGTTTTCATGGCTCATCGGTGGCGTCATAGGGGCGGCGCTTTTATTTGGTTTATTTGATTGGGCGCTTGTTTTTCTTTCGGCTGCTGCCGGTGCTGTTGTATTAGTGCGCGTGATTCCGTGGTTTGATGGTTTTCTCTTGCTTAAATTTGCGGTTCTTTTTGTTGTAGGATTTGTCATCCAAGCGGTTGATTTGACACAGCGCCGGAAATGAGGATTTACCTGTGATTATGAGGTTTGGAAAGGTGATATAACCAACCTGTTCGATGACCCTGGATCAGGATATGAGCATATTGCAATCAAGTTTGCAACTGAAGCGAATGGTCAGCGGGGAAAGAGCTGCAGTTATTAATTTATCTTTTCATTTGCAAACAACCTTGCTTTATTCATGTGGGCGCGAATAGAGAATCTTCTCCTATCCATTACAGGTGTGAATAGGAGTTCTTGGCGAAGGCAGATTATGCGCCGGAGATATCTTTGCTGTCGCCGGCGTGTTATTAAGAGTTGATTTTCTTACCAGGTTCTTGCTAATTTGTTAATTCCTGTGGTTTAAAACTGTGCTAGACTTGTTTGGATAATGAAACTGTTTGTGTTTTTCGAGGGCAAGGAACGCATCCGAATGCCTTTGAACACTGCGATTTGGGATCAAAATCATTAAGCAGCAGGAAAGACACCATGCAGCGAACCAACCTTTTCTTAAGGGATCTAAAAAACTTCACGGCTTTTCTAGGAAATCTGTGGGGAGGGTTAGCTGCACTATCGGTATTGCTTCCGCTAATTAATGGGTTGGCGAGAGTGATTCCTTTACATTCTTTCAAAGAAGATGGGATCCTCATATGGTTTACCCCCCAACTCTTTACTGCCATTGCGATACTGATCAGTCTTTCCTTGCTGCTTACGTTGTACCGTGCACGCCATGTCTTTCTGTTGCAAGCGAACCTTGACCGGCTTTACAACCTTGCGTGGAAGTCATTTGGTTTGGGTATTACGTTGCTGGTGGTCTATCTGGCTTTTTATTTTTTCTTGCACTCCAACTTAATTGGCGGCGCCCCAATAGGCATCTCTGAAGGCCGGCGGCTTATGATTGAGGCGGGGCTGATGTTCCTGTACGCAGGAAGCTTTGCGATGATCACGCGTGGGTTTGCCTTGCTGGCAATGGGGGAGTTCTTAAGCCGCTAACCGTGATCTTATGCTTTTTCCTCCATTGACCTTGAAGCCGGGGTGGATACAATAGCGGTATACTATTTTCACGCGAGGAATAATCGGTGTATGATTGCATTGTAGTCGGGGCCGGACCAGCAGGCGCTTTATCGGCTTATCTGCTTGCCGACAAAGGACTGCGCACATTGCTGTTGGAAAAATCCACACTGCCGCGCTACAAGACGTGCGGAGGCGGCCTGCCGTATAAAACAATCTGCAGTATCCCCTTTGACATCCAATCTGTATTAGAGGTTGAGGCAAAAGGCGGCAGAATTGCCTATCAGGGCAGGACGACTCTTGAAGTTGTATTTGAGAAATCATATGGCTGGTTGACGATGCGGGATCGGTTTGATCATTTCCTGGCGCAACGAGCAGCCGCGGCAGGCGCAGAATTAATTACCGGCGCGAATCTGGTAGCGCTGCATCAAGAGGATCACCATGTTACAGTGGAAACCACCAAGGGGCGCTTTACCGCCCAGACTCTGGTAGGTGCAGATGGTGTAAACAGTCTGACGGCACGGACGCTGGGCCTTCTTCCAAACCGTCTCACCGGTGCGGCGCTAGAAGCCGAGGTGGAGGTCCCACAAAGCGCACTTGAGGCGCAAGGTCCGTACGTGACGTTTGATTTTGGTGCGCTGCCCGGTGGCTATGGCTGGGTTTTCCCGAAGAGCGATCACCTCTCTGTAGGAGTCTTTCAAGCACACCCCGGAAAAGCTGCGGATATCCGGACAAGGCTGGAACAATACATGGCCCGGGTATCGCTGTTGAACGAACGGAAGGTTCTTCACCTGCAGGGACATCTTATCCCTCTGGGGTCGTCTTTTGGCAGACTGCATAAAGGCCATGTCCTCTTGGCGGGCGATGCTGCCAACCTGGCAGATCCCTGGATTGGGGAAGGGATTTACTACGCGCTGCAGAGTGCGCGAATTGCCAGCGAAGTCATCACCGATGCGTTCGCGAGCGGTCAGATGAATTTAAACGATTATTCCCGACGCATTGGCCGGGAGATCGGCAGGGAGCTTGCAGCGGCACGGTGGTTTGCCAAGCTGACCTATTGGAAACCGCGCGGCTCCACCCTGCTTTTGAGCCGAAGCCGGCGTGTGCAGCGGCTGCTGTTTGCCGCCATTCGCGGAGATATTACCATGCTTCAGTTTGGCCGGAGATTTTGGCCACAGCTACCGTTCTTTGTGGGGGAAGCCCTGTCCAGTTCAAAAAATTGGAAGCAATAAAATATCAGATCGGTCCAGCACATTGAATTTAATGTATTGGAATGATATGCACCGGATAACCAATATCACGGCGAAAAGCATCAAGATGAAGAAATTCTTACCCGGGGCGCACAGCAAGTTCTAGGGCTGCGTCTGAGGAAGCCCATTAAACATTGCTGGAAGCTCTGGCCTTTTCGTGTTGTTTTTGCAGGTAGTTCAATAACTCTTGCAGGGCGGCTTCGGCGGAATGTTCTTTGTTTTCAATCCGGCTGCCGTGCCAGTAAAATTCAAATGCCTCATCGCCACCTGGCGTGCTTAATCCGACCCACACCAATCCCACCGGTTTACCCGGCATGCCGCCACCTGGTCCTGCAATCCCGCTTACAGACAGGCCAATGATCTTTTCTATAGGAAAATCGCCGGAAAGTGCCTTGCGCACCCCTTGCGCCATTGCGATTACAGTCTCCCGGCTGACCGCCCCGAATTGCGCCAGGGTTTCGCGTTTGACCCCCAAAAGGCGTTCTTTGGCTTCGTAGGCGTAGGCGGTGACGCTGCCAAGATAGTACTCGGATGCCCCGGGGATGTTTGTCAAGCGGTGACCGATCAGTCCGCCGGTGCAAGATTCGGCAACAACCAGTTTAAATCCATGGTTAAGAAGAAGCTCTCCAACGCGATATTCCAGATTTGTGTTCAAGACGGCTCCATAATGAAAAAATTTACCTCATTATAATGCCTTCATAAACGGGGCGGCCAGTGGTTTTTATGATTGGACAATATCTGAAGGAATGATGAATGCCGTCAGATATAATCTCCCCGGTATTTGGCGAAAACTTTTGCTATACTAGTATAAAAATTCCAACAGTGTACACTTTTTGAAGCACCCCGCGACTTCCTGGAGAATTGCGATGAGCATTCGTGATATTTTTAAACCAAAACCCAACAAATTTACACAACTTTTGATCGAACAGACCCGCTTGACGGTGAAGGGTCTTGAATTGTTGAAAGTGTATCTTGAGAAACGCGATCCAGATACTGCCCGCCAGATCTCGAAGTTGGAAAAAGAAGCTGATGAAGTGCGGCGGGTGTTAATCGAAGAACTGATGCGCTCGTTTGTTACACCTTTTGACCGTGAGGATATTTTCAGCCTGTCTCGTGAGATTGATGATGTACTGGATTATGCCAATACGACTGTGGATGAAATGGAGATTTTGGATGTTGATCCCACTCCTTACATGCAGCGCATGGCAAGCCTTTTGTATGATGCCGCGTTGGAGATCGAGATGGCGGTTGAAAGGCTGCAAGACAACCATGCCAACGTAACCTCGAACCATGTCCAGCGCGCCAAGGCGCTGGAGAATCGGGTGGAGACGGTTTACCGCGAAGCATTGGCTGATTTGTTTCGCGGCAAGGATATTAACGCTGAACGAATTGTAGAGATGCTTAAAGCGCGTGAAATTTATCGCCACTTGAGCAACGCGGCAGACCGCGAAGATGTTGCCGCCAATGTCATTGGCGATATTGTGATGAAATCCAGCTAATATCTGTTTGGCTGCCTGCAATGTTAACGTTGATCGCCCCTATCTTCCTGGCCCTGATTTATGGTTATTTAAATGGATTTAAAGACGCGAGCATTATTGTCGCGACAATCATATCTTCCCGCTCGATGTCACCGCGCCTGGCGCTTGTGCTGGCTTCAATAACGCTATTTTGCGGGCCCCTGTTGTTTGGCGCGGCGGTTGCGCGTACGCTTGCATCAGGTATTGTCGCGCCAGAGCAAATCACTTTGCTAATGCTTACGGCGGCTTTGGCCGGAGCAAATTTATGGGTTGGTATTACCTGGTTCTTCGGCATTCCCAGCAATTCATCCCATGCACTGGTAGGCGGTTTAATCGGCGCTACCGTGACCAGTATGGGGTTGCGCGTGGTCAATTTTCCCGGGCTGTTCACTATTCTCATGTTTTTGTTCCTTTCCCCGATATTCGGATTGGCAGCCGGGTTTCTATTCACAAAACTGATCTATTATCTGGCGCGCAATGCGAGCATGCGGATTAACTGGTTCTTTAAAAGAGCCCAGGTGTTTACTGGCCTTGTCCTCGGATTAAGCCTCGGTTCCAATGATACACACAAAGCGGTTGGAATGATCACCATGGCGTTAATTATTGCGGGCCGGCAAACAGACTTTCAGGCGCCGCTATGGGTTTTGCTTATAAGTGCAACAGCCATGGCTATTGGGGCTTTCGGAGGCGGCTGGCGGTTGATCCGTACGTTAGGCGCAAAGTTTTTCAAAATTCGCCCGGTGCATGGGTTTGCCGCACAGCTCTCTGCGGCTGGTGTAGTGTTCTTGGCAGCTTTACTGGGGGGGCCGGTCAGCACGACGCAAGTAGTCAGTTCGGCTATTTTGGGCGTCGGCTCTGCCGAGCGGGTCAGCAAGGTGCGCTGGGGGGTGGCTGGCCAAATTGCAAAAGCATGGCTGCTGACAATTCCGCTTTCGGCGCTTCTTTCGGCTTTGTTGTACAAACTGTTTGAAATGATCTTTTAAAAATATAGAAAAGCTTGCGCCCTGGTTTTCGCGTTCTTGACCATTCTTTTTGCGTATGTTATGATGACTTTAAGAGGTTGACAAAAAATGTCAGTAGAACAACCGGCTGCCAATCCGGAAACTCGGATGGAAGGCGACCATTCCCAACTCCCCCAAGTTGAATCATCCCCTTCGAAAAAGACGAAAGACTGGAGTGAAATATGGGACAGCCTTCTAAGGCTCGGCCTTGGGGAGGCTGCACTGCGTGTTGGCACGGGATTGGCTTCAATTGTTATGGTCTTACTGGTCGTTTGGATTATGAGCAATTTCTACCTCAAAAGATCGGTAAGCACTCTTAAGGAGGCGGCTATTGCGGCGTCGCTGCCAACGGACGCCCCCCTGGTTCCGTTGCCATACTTTGATGTTCCAAGCTTGGAAATCTACCCTCAAGGAATCACCCGCCTGGCCGTCCTGCATACAGATTTACCAGCCAAACCTCGCCTTGAGGTGATTCAGTATGCGGTGCAAAAGGGCGATACGATTTTCGGTATTGCTCAAAAATTCAACCTGCGCCCCGAAACGATCTTGTGGGGAAACTACTATATCCTTGCCGATGATCCCCATGCGCTCTCCCCCGGTCAACTTTTAAACATTTTGCCGGTAAATGGTGTGTATTATGAATGGCATGCGGGTGATGGTTTGAACGGCGTGGCCGAGTTTTATAAGACGACGGTGGAAGAGATTGTCAATTTTCCAGCAAATCATCTTTCGCTGGATACTGTTGGCGACTTAAGTAATCCTAACATCCCACCTGGCACTTGGCTGGTTGTTCCAGGCGGACGGCGCGAGTTTGTCACCTGGAGTGCGCCGCGTATCACGCGCGACAACCCTGCGGTTGCAAAGATCTTTGGGCCGGGCGCTTGCGGCACCGTGATGGACGGGCCGGTTGGCAATGGGTCTTTCCTGTGGCCATCAATTGAACGCTGGCTTTCTGGTTATGATTATTCCCCTGAAACCAACCATTATGGCATTGATGTCGCCGGGAGCGAAGGCAACGGTGTTTTTGCGGTGGATAATGGTGTTGTGGTTTACGCGGGCTGGAATGATTGGGGCTATGGTAACGTAGTGGTGATTGATCATGGCAACGGCTGGCAAACGCTGTACGCGCACCTTTCCGCTTATAATGTGGAATGCGGTTCTTATGTGTACCAGGGGGATGCCATTGGCGCAATAGGTAACACAGGGCGCTCCTCAGGGCCGCACTTGCACTTTGAAATGCGCAGCGACAGCTACGGAAAAGTTAATCCACACAACTTCCTGCAGTAAATTTCGAGAATAAAAATCCACCAAGTTCCAATATTTTATGGGTTCTGGGCGTCGAGTTGAACCGCAACCAATGTTCCTTTTAATCCTTTTTCAGCGTCACCCGGCAGGGTGGAAAGCACTTGATATTCGCCCGGTGCGGGGGGCGCAATAAATTCGAGCGTTGTTTGCTCTCCTGCTTTGATGGGGGATTGGAAATAGATATTTGGCTCATCTGCGTCTGAAAATGGAAGTTTCGCAGGCCGCAGCAAAATGGTTAAATCGTGCGGAAACAGATCATGATTAGTAATTTGAAAGGTGATTTTTTCTCCGGCAGGAACGCGCCAGCGCGCCGGACTGAATGTGGTTTCTGACAGAGTAATTGTGTGTTGGGTCTCGCCGGGCAGGATAGTGTTTTCCCTGCTGCACGCGGTCAGAAGCAGGATGGCGATAATTACCCCCCTCTTCCACTTCTTCAAATGCACGCAGACACCTCCTGTGTCATAATTTCTTCTCCCTGATATTGTAACGCTGCTTTGGAGAAATTGCTTGCTTTATTAGAACAAAAGTACTATAATAGAGTTAATCTTACGGTTAAGCAAGGATGACTATGCGTTCAATTGAGAAAGCTATTTTTCCAGCCATTTTGGCAGGCAGCCTGTTTATTTTTCTGTTTAGCAGCCTGGTCTCCAACCCGCACATTGTCCTGGCCTCGTCCATTACAACGCAGAGCGGTGGGGTGCTCACGATTTTGGAAGAGACTTTGTTGCCGGAGATCCTTCCGGCGCAAAATTTACTGGCAGAGGCAACCAACTCTCAAGCGTACACACAAACAGAGAGCCAACCTGCCAGCGAATCCCTTTCAACTGCCGGGGAACTGCCTGCCCTTGAACCGGCTGCAACTCAGGAAGAGCTGCCTTTTGAGGCTGGATGCCATCTGGCAGATGCTGTTCCTGAAGTTGTGCGCCAATGGTGCGGATTGATTGAAGCGTCGGCACAAGTGTATGGCCTTGACCCCAACCTGGTGGCGGCAGTGATTTTTCAAGAAAGCCACGGAGATGCCAATGCATACTCACATAGTGGTGCAGTAGGACTGATGCAGGTGATGCCGAGGGACGGGTTGGCTGCAAACCTGATGTGTATCAACGGTCCTTGTTTTACAGCCCGGCCTTCGATGGCTGAACTGTATGACCCGGCTTTTAACATCTCTTATGGCTGTGGTATGCTGTCCGGGTTGATCAACAAACATGGTTCGCTGCGAGAGGCACTGCGAGCTTATGGCCCGGCAAACAGCGGCTATTATTATGCTGACTTGGTGCTTTCTCTATATGCCCAATATCAGTAAAACCTCAGGCTGCCAGTTCGATAATCTTGGGCAGCCCGCGTTGTATTAGCCGGTCAATTTGGCTGGCAACGGCTCTGAACTGGTTTAGTGTCCCTCCCGAAGGGTCTGGAACATTCACTTGAACGTTGCTCATCTCACTGAGCATAAACACCTGATCGGCGTAAAAGGGGAATTCCTGTTGGAGAGCTTGTTTTTGGTCCAACGCCATTGTCAGGATGAGACTGTGATGGTTCAACAAGTATTCATTGACAAGGCGGGAGCGATGCGCACGGATATCACAACCTCTTTCTGCCATCGCTTGAATGGCTTCGGCTGCTGCTGGCTGGCCTTCACTTGTCCAAGTGCCTGCCGAACTGATTTGCCAGTCCGTAGCTGTGCCCAGGCCGGACAAATGGAGCGGCAGGAGAGCTGCTGCCATTGGTGAGCGACAAATATTGCCGGTGCAGACA
>JADLFQ010000115.1 GCA_020845515.1 Anaerolineaceae bacterium
TCCATTCCAGCCAAAGGATTTTCCTCCTTGTTCTACCCTGCCTGAACAATGAGTATAAAAACGATCAGGCAGGTCGTAACTATTAACCCGGAAACCGGCCCGAAGGAACGTCCTTTACAAGTAGATTTCCAAGTATGCGGGATATTTTTTTAGCTTATCCCATGCATGATCAATTCTACCAGAGAACGTCCGAATATTCTCCCCCAAAAAGGGGATTGCAGGGTGAATTTGTATAAGAGTTTTATTAATAATTAGAGCTGCGGCTTTGCCTTGATGTTATTTTGGGTGCAGTTCCGGGTGGGCTGCCCACAGGCGCGCCACTTTTTCCTCCAGCGTCAATATGGCGGGCGGCGGAACGGGGGGGGCGGTTTGGCTGGCAAAGGCATGCAACTCGGCTTCGCTGCCGTTGAACCAGTTCATGTCGAGCCCTTTGCTTTCCATTCCAAACGCGAGGCCATCGCCCTTGGGGGTGTATTGCCAGAAGGTCCATTTCTTCCAGGGTGCGACCGCTTTGGCGGAGGGCTGCTCGACCTCGTAATGGGCGATCCAGAGCGGCATGGAGGTGATTGTTTCCGGTATGGGGGAGAGGGAGTAGAGGATGGTATCGGGGTTGCCGTAGAAGATTACGCGCGGGTGGCCTTCGTCTTTGAGGGTGGCAACCATATTGTGGATGGCGCTCAACCAGCCCTCCCGCTTGGGGTAGGGCTGCCAGTATTTTTCGATATCCAACACGGGAGGGAGCTCGCCGGGGTCGTCTTTGAGGCGTGTGGCGAAGAACTTTGCCTGCCCGCTGGGGCTGACGCGGTAGTCGTGGAAGTGATAGGCGCCGCGCAGCAGGCCGGCCTCGCGGGCGGCGGTCCAGTTGTATTCAAAATCCTCATCCGGGGTGAAGCCATTGCTGGCTCGAATGAAGGTGAAGACTGCGCCGTTGGCGCGGGCGAGGTGCCAGTCTATCTTTTTTTCGGTGTTGTTGTTGTCCTGCCAGGAGGAGACGTCAATTCCGAGGGTTCTCATACCGGTCAGCTCCGCTGCATTTTCTGAAAGAATGCAGATATTGTGTCGAGGTTGTCGGCGATGCGCGTTAGCTGTGCCACGACAGCGGCGTAATCCTGTGCTGGCTGCGGATTGGGGGTGGGGGCGGGGTCCGGGTTGGGCACTGGATCGGGGTTGGGCTGCGGGACGGGTGTCGCGGGGACGTAGCCGAGCTCATCGTACAGCTTGGCGGGGTAGCCGTTGTAGAGGAAGAGCGGCGTCACCACGCCTCCGAGGTCAATGCTGGAATACTGCCAGAAGTACCAAGGGATGGAGGTGTCGCGGTAGGGCGGTGACATCACGGAAGTGCTGGCCGGGACAGGCAGCAGCCCGCCGGAAGGAACGGTGGCTACGTTGGAGACGGTGGAGATGCCGTTGTTCTTGAGGAACATGATCAGTTCGTCGTTGCCAGGCCAGACGTTGAACGGCTCGGCGGTGATGTACATGTAGTTCGGCAGACGGTAGCGCTCCCAAATCATGCCGAGCATGTGCTGGCCGTGCTGGGCGATCCATGAGGGTGTGAGGTTGTTGTTATTGGTGGTGCGCACTTTGCTGCAATCGAGGATGAAGCCCTGCACTTTGCGCAGAATGCGGTTGCGGGCGTCGCCGATGAAGAGCATGCGGTCAATGATCTGGATTTGCCATTCGGTTTCACCATCAACATCCGGACGGGGCCAGCGGCTGGCACTTAAGCCGCAGTCCAGATAGAGCTCCGGGTTGTTCTTGTAATAAGCGATGCACGGGACGCCGATATCATAAGCGGTTTGCACGTGCGTTGGGAACATTTTGGCATAGGAACTGCCGTAGCCGGCATAGGCGACGATGAAATTGACGCTGCCTTTCAGACTGGCGGCGTTGACGCTGGTGTGGCGGTCATCCAGGTAGACCCCTTTGGCGTTGTTTTTGTACATGATCTCCCTCCGTGGTGGATGGTATGGTTTGGAGGGATGGTTGCAATATTCGGGCCGTTCGATAATGCCAACGACAGAAATGCCGCCCTTGATTACAGAGCTATCATTGCCGTCCTTACACTTGGAAGAAACATTCCCAAGATCAGGTTATGATCTCCGGCGGCTCCGGTGTTCCAATTTAGATTTGATAACCTCGCCAATTAGCGAAGGAACCAGGAAGATGAACCTTCAGGGGAAGCAGTCTGTCTATTCATCCTCCATCCCAACATAACGCCGCCGGTCGAACATCCATGACATAATCTGCATACGGAAGTACCAGGGTGAGATGGCTTGTTCTTCGTAATAGCCCAATTTCTCACCGGCTTTCTTAAGGTCTATGGTGCATTTATAAAAATCAGTTGCGGTCATGGTAGTAATCAGACTATAAATCTGCGCTGGCATCAAGGAGGTAACTTTCCCTTCCAACCATGAGAGAAAACCCCCCGGGTGTTGGTCCATGGCAATAGCCGCCTCATATATATCATCAACCTCCTTGCCCACAACACAAATCTGCTGGGCAAGAGAAGAGTAAACATACGCCATCGCCCCCTTTTGTAGATCAAATTGGGTTACGAGACCATTGGTGATCTTGCGTTTGCCTTTGGAGTACCGTTGGATAATGCTCATTCTATTCATGCCCTGAGGAATGATCACTTTCCCGTCCTTGTAATCCACCCAGGTTGGTTCCATATAGGCAGGCATACCCATAAACAGGCATACAATTTTTGCCTTGGTACCATCTTTGGAGATTTCCATGGGGTGAAGTTCCAGATCTTCCTTTTTCAGGTCATCGAGTCCGGGGCTTGCGCTGCTGATTATTTCCGAGTAGTCAATCCGGGGTATTTCTAACAGCCTGCCATCTTCAGCAACGATCTTGCCACCCTTCATAACCCACACTGGTTTAATCGTCTGGAGATCTTTGAGGAAAATCAAGTCTGCAAAACGACCGGGCGCCACTGCTCCGATGTACTGTTCCATATGAAATGCTCTGGCCGCATTGAGGGTTCCCATCTTGATTGCAGTAAGCGGCGAGATGCCCAGGCCAATGGCACGGTTGAGGCTGTAATTGATGTGTCCTCTTGCAAATATGGTGTCCACTGTCAAATCGTCAGTGCAAAACATGATATTGTCTGTGGGTAAGTGGTCGTTTATCATACCTGGTACGGTCGCATCTATGCAGCTTAACACGCCTCCAACACCTTCACGGATCATGGATGGAATACCTAGTTGCAACGAAGCCTGAAGGCTCTTGTAATCCCAGGTGTTGTGGGTGTTATATGTGTTGATCATCGCGAACATGTTAACCGGATAAACGCTTTCATCCAGGTATTTTATATGACTGTGAATGGGTTTCCCAATCCTCTTGGCGTACAAGATCTGTTCAAGCACATCATCCTTGGCTTCCAGAAAGTCAAGCTCCGCGAATTCGCCCTGATTGATGGTGATATCCATATCAAGTATTTTGCGGGAGATGTCCCAGGTCACCTTTTTACCAGGAGCCTGCAAATAGATACGGTAAGGCAGCTTTTCCAATTCTTTGAATAAAACCTCAACGCACTTCACGCCGTCTTTTTTTGCGCTACCAATAATGTCAACAATTTCACATATTAGTGTGGTGGTACCGTTGGGTGTGACACATTCAGAAAAAGCCGCCGGAGTAATGAGATGGCTGTCTATGTGGCAATGGGCATCTATAAGGCCCGGAGCCACATACATGCCTTCACCGTCCAGCACATTCCGGGGCATCACGTTGTCAGGCGGATTCAATGCCAGAATGATCCCATCCTTTATGAGAATACTCCCTTCACTGACGCGGTCGGAGTACACATCAACGATCTTTACGTTTTTAATCAGGAGATCTGCCGGCCCCTTGCCCATAATGGCGTCAAAACGAGCACGTAATTCCTCGAATTCCTTCGTGTTTTTCAAGTCCAGCATTTTTAACCACTCCTTTCCTTCGTGCATCGGATTAATTTCATTTCTTGATTTGGTTCAATTAGATTACCAGCTTCTGGTTACGGTCAAGTTTCCAGAAAAGCATCATCAACTGACGGAACCACCCCATATCGTCCACAAATCCTCCGTCTTTACCCAATTGGGCGAGACCTTTGACCTGTTTAATAAATTCAACCGAATTCGTTATATCGCTGAGTACTCCAGCCAGCGGAAGATTTAGGGCACTTTTTATCTGGCCATCCAAACAGGCAGCATAACAGCCGAACTCCTGATCAGCAGCATGAGCGGCGAGCATCATATCTTCTACATCGCGGCCCACCACGGCAATGTACGAGGCTGGAGATTGATTGGTAATTGAAAATGCTCCCTTGGAAACCACATAGTCCTTGGTATAGGTGGAGATGACATGTCTCTTTTGACCTGCACTTGGATAGCGCTGGATCACCCACAAGCGGGACATATCAGAACCAAGCACCGGTTCGCCGTCTTTAGTATCCAACCACAGGTCTTCATACCAGTCGTACTCTCGAGGCAGGTTTTCGTTGAATACCCGAACCAGAGCTTTCATCCCATCTTCAGACACATCCAATGTTTGTACTTTTACATCATCCAGCATCAGATCTGTGAGACCTTTACCCCGTGTGCTTCGGAGCCCAATGTAATCAAAACCTGTGATGGTTTGGGTAAGCTTGCCATCCTTTGCAACCAGCCGCCCTCCTTTGAATACAAATTCCGGCTTGATGACATTGTAAATATCCTTGACGAGCACTACATCCGCGTACCGGCCCGGGGTAAGCGAACCTATTTCCCCTTCCAAATGCATGCCGATAGCCGGGTTAATGGTCGCCATCTTAATTGCTTCAATGGGATGCAGCCCCATGTTAATAATGGTTTGAACGATGGAATCCATGTGTCCGTGTTCGCTCTTATATTCAAGCGAAACGCCATCGGTGCATACAGCCAAATGTTCTATAGGGAGCCCATTGTCAATGACTTGTGGCATCAACGTTGAGACATTTTTTAACACGCCGGATCCCTGCCGTAAGACGGTCAGGTGACCAGCGCGCATATCCATCAGCAGGTCTTCATAGGTAAATGCATCGTGGCCGGCGGTTGAGCCAAGCGCTGGAAACAGGTTAAATTCCATTGGACTATTTGCCCAGCGGGCGTGCGCGTTCTGTCTTTTTCCGAACAGTTTGGCAAGAGCCAACACCTCGAATGTGTCGGGGGTTCCGGCGATATATTTGTAATGATTTAATTCGCCCAGTGCAAACACACTGTCCCACTGAAGCATTTCGGCCACGATACCGGGGCTCACCTTTTTGCCTGGCGCTTCCAGATATAACCGGTAAGGCAATTTGTCAAGTTGCTGGAACAGAATTCTGGTGTAATCCACGCCCTTATCTTTGGATGCGCTTGCAAAGTCAAGGTATTCGGCAATCATTGCCGTGGTCCCTCTGGGGGTGATGACCTGAGCCAGCACATCGGGCGTTACCATTTCAGTGTCCACGTGAACATGACAGTCAATAAAGCCCGGAATCGCATACATTCCCCGTCCATCAAACACTTCAAGGGCTTTTGATGCGGCGGCTTCATCCGGGTTTAAAGCCACGATTCTTCCCCCATGAATAAGAAGTGAACCATCGTAACAATCCCCCAAGTACACATCAACAATCCGCAGGTTTTTCATCAAAAGATCTGCGGGTTTTTTTCCTTTAATCACATCGAAGGTTTCCCGAAGACCGGTTTCGATCACCCTGGCTTTTTCTGCAAGGTCTGCAGGTAAATAGGAATAATCAACCATAGCGTTTTCCTCCGTTCCGTTATTTAAATGATTGGCTCTAAATGGGCTTGGAAGTGACGCATCAGATCCGGCTCCCAAATGATGCGGTAACCTCTCCTGATATTTTTGGCGTCTTCTTTGATCTTAATAATCGTATCCACAACGTAGTCCAGATGCGCCTGCGTGTACACACGGCGCGGTATTGCAAGCCGGGTAAACTCAAATTCAGCCTTAAGTTGTTCACCCGTATCCGGGTCGTTGCCCAACATAAACGAGCCAATATCACAACAGCGAATTCCGCCCCTGCGGTACAATTCCACTGCCAGTGTATGAGCTGGAAATTCAGTATAAGCAATGTGTGGAAACATCTCTGCCGCATCTATAAACACGCCGTGTCCGCCTACAGGCGATTGATAAGCAATACCGGCTTCATCAAGCCTTGCGCCGACATATTCAATTTGCCCGACACGATAACGCAGATAATGCTCGTCACAGACTTCCTGCAATCCAACAGCCAGCGCTTCCAGATCGCGTCCGGCAAGACCGCCATAAGTGATAAAACCTTCGTTGTTGATAACGTTGACCTTAATTCCTGCAATGATTGACGAGTTTTTATCTTTAACCCCTACCAGACCGCCAATGTTGACAATGCCATCCTTTTTGGCGCTTAAAGTAAACATATCAGCCAGACCAAACATCTCGCGGGTTATTTCCTTAATACTCTTGTCCGAATAGCCGGGTTCATCTCGTTTTATAAAGTAGGCATTTTCTGCAAAGCGAGCCGCATCAATACACAGAGGAATTCCGTACCGTCTGCAAACGGCTGCAACGTCCCTAACATTTTGCATGGAAACCGGCTGACCTCCCGCTGCGTTATTGGTCACCGTTAGCACAACAACACCGATATTCTGCAAGCCGTACTGCCTGATGGTTTCCTCCATCTTTGCAATGTCCATGTTCCCTTTAAACGGCGCGCGTTGTTTGGGTTTTTTTGCAAGTTCACCAACGCAATCCAATGGCCTTCCACCAGACAGGATAACATGAGCACGGGTTGTGTCAAAAAACAGGTTGGAAATGGCGAATTTTCCTTCGCTCAAAAGCAGCGGCATTAAGACTTTTTCCGCAGCACGACCCTGATGAACCGGCTGAATAAAGTCATAACCGAAAACATCTTTGGCGGATTCCATTAACTTGAAATAGCTTTTTGCCCCAGCGTAAGCTTCATCTCCTTCCATAATGCTGGCCCATTGGTGAACACTCATAGCGCCAGTGCCAGAATCAGTCAGAAGGTCAATGTAACAGTCTTCGCCAGCCAGATGGAACATGTTGTAACAAGCGGTTCTCAGTTTTTGCTCACGCTCCGCGGGTGTGAGTATTTTGATAGGTTCAACACTTTTTATTCGAAAGGGTTCGGGGATATATTTTGCTGTCATTTGGTTCATCCTAATGTGAAATAGAGTGGTAGATATTTGCCCCTAACGCACCCAGTTGTCTGGGGGGGCTTGGGGGATCACCGGCAAAAGCAGGTAGCTTTCTCTGTCCTTGCCGGAATGGAATTCATAGTGGATGGGCTCTGCAGCCGGGATAAAGGTGATAAAATTAAACTCGCTGGGTGTGAAGTTCTTGAGTACTATCTCAATCCTGTGATTTGCCTTAAAAACCCTGCTGATGATCATCATTTCGATAACTTGCAATTCAACTTCGCCTGGCGTTACCGGAAAGCTCCTGGTGTGATCGTGTAGTGGGGCGAAAGGTTTTCCTTCGTCAAAGCCTATAAGCCTGTGAGACATGCGGATGGCTCCTGATGTGATGTATTGCCGCCGCCCGTCAGGCAGTACATCGTTGAGCAAAACAACAATATTTGCATCGGTCTTGTCAATACTTGCTGATAGATACAACGTCAGCGGGCCGGTCACTTCCAGATCGCTTTCCAGCGGTTTTGTGAGATAGGAACAGCCAGGAACTTGCCGTGGGAACAACGGTTTTTCAAGCGGAGGCTCGTGATCGAGCACGCCTGGCGCCTCCGGACTGCAAGGCGCGTCAAAATTCATTTTTCCGCCCTCATGTAAATATAATTTCTTCCATTGTGTACGTGCAATCGGCCATTCATACTCATAACGAAATCGTCCATCACCTTCCACCTTCAGTTTGATTGGCGGTTCGTCCATGATACCGGTGTCAATTCCCTTGAGCCAGTAGTCGTACCACCGGATGTATTCCTCGCTTAGCGTACGGTGCGGCAAGAAAATATCATCGTGTCTTTCGGGAGCAAATAACTTGCGCGGCACACCTTGAGTTCACTTGTTGTACAGGTGGAACGGACCCTGGGTAAAACGACCCCTGTCATAATATTCGCTCATCAAGTACATGGGGATATTAATATCTTTCTCTTTTCCGATGAGGCTTCGCTCGGCCCAAAATTCGTCATCCATATTGTGCAGGATGACATCAAAGAAATAGCTCTGGTGCCTGGGCGGCCAGCAGCTTAACACGCGGGTGAGCAATGCGCTTGAGGAAACCTCGGGGTCGCTTCGTCTCTGTTCCACGCGCCGCAGCAGTTCATCCTGAGAATACCTGCGCTCGCTCCATGAAAGCGCACTGTTGACTGGGCAGAAGTGATTGTACAGATAACTCCGGTCGAAAAACGCACCGCCGATATAATTATGGAGGTAAAGGCTGTCCAGCACCTCACACATCATGATGGCTTTAAGGTGCGGAGGTTTTAAGGCGGCTACCAGCGGTTGAATGATGGAAAAATAAGAGATTCCAATCATGCCGATGCTGCCATCACAATAAGGTTCCTCCGCCAGCCATTCAATTAGATCGTAGCAGTCCTCTTGCTCCTGTTTGCCATACAAACCATCCCAGTGACCCTCGCTTTTACCGATACCGCGTGCGTCGGGGATGGCAACTACATAACCACGCCGTACATAAAACTCTATGTCACCCGCCTCAATGGTATGATCCATGAGCACAGTTTTGAACTGGAGCGGCACGCGTTCAATCAACTGCACGCCCTTGCCATAACTCGACCATGCCACGAGCCCAGGAAAGGTTTCACCGTCTTTTGTATCGGGCCGGTAGATGTCCACTGCCAGGCGCACACCGTCCCGGCAGGTCATCAACACATCCCGTTCAACAACCACCTGATACAAAGGCTTTGACATATTCTCAACGCCCTTGGCATAGCGTTCATCCCAGTAAGGCGGTCTCCTGGAAAGCCCCGCCAATGCAATCGTTTCTTCCCAATCCATAGCAAACTCTTTCTTTCTCTGGCTTTGCAGACAGTTATTCAAGCCATTTCCCTGCCGACTGTTTTACCAATGGCACTGTAATATGCGAAGGATATCGCTCATCATGGTAGATACGGTAATGGGTAAAAAGGGTACTGGGCAGCGGTCCGCTGGTATGTCCCGAGGAAAACAGCCTTGGAAGGGTGGTGCAGTCGGTAAAGGAATAACTCTGTGGATCTGTTGCCTTGATTTCCAGATGAATTTCATGTCCTTTTTTAAATACATTGCACACAGGGTTGAGAGCAAAATGGTATTCATAAATTCTTCCGGGCTCCACGGGTGTTGGATGATCAAGCTGGTTCTCAGGCGATTCGCCGTATAATCCATCTGAAATCACCCCTCGACATGCTGCGCGTACACAGCCCGTAGCCAAAAGAATTCTTGTTCCATCAGGAGATGCATCCCATATCTTTGCATGGAAGTTGCCGTCTCTTTGATCAATCTCACTGTAAAGTGTAATAGAAACAGGGCCTGTTAATTCCAAATCTTCCAGCAGCGTTCCGGTAGAGTATTTAAGCGCCGGAATTTGACCGGAAAATTGGGATTTAAAAATTGGCGGCTCATGATAAAGGCGATCTGGCTCGCCTTGCGGTCCCTTGAAGGATAATCCGCCTTGAGTAAGATAAAGTTTTTCAAAATTACAGCCTTTTACAGGCCAGCTTTCTTCAGCGCGATAGCGTTCTTCTCCCATCACGTAGAGTCTGACTGGCGGTTCCTCCATAATGCCGTTGTCAATATCTTTTAACCAGTAGTCGTACCACCGCAGTACCTCTTTATTCGCCTGATGAAACGGGAACTGGCGTTTTGAGGCATGACCCAGAAACATCAGTTTGCGCGGCGCTTTGCAGGAAGAATCTGAAAACGCGTTGATTGCGGCTTGCACACTGCGTCCGAATTCGTAACACCATGTAACAGCGTACATGGGAATAGTAATATCTTTATTTTTTCCTTTTTGGCTCCGTTCAGCCCAAAAGGGTCCATCCTTGTCATTCAGCGCAAAATCCACCAGTTGGGGAAAGTGTCTGGGAGGAACAGTTTCCAACATGCGGTACAAATAAGGCTCCTCAGCAATTTCAGGACGTTTTAAACACGCCGCCATCTGGCGTAAAAGTTCTTCCTTTGGGAGCATGCGTTCTGCATCACTGATCGCACTGACCATAGGAATGGTGCTGGTAAAAGGAAGATAGTAATTAGAAAAAATTCCGCCGGGGTAGTTCTCCCGGAAAAAATCATCGATTAAGTCCACTGGCATAATGGCTTTTAGATGCGGCGGCTGATGGCTTGCAGTTAAGGGCTGAATGCGTCCGGCTGTGCCAGTGCCAATCATACCCACTTTTCCTGTACACCATGGCGCAAGTGCCGCCCACTCCACAACGCTCGCGCAGTCCTGCTGGTCTTGAAGACTATAAAGACCATGCCAGATGCCCTCACAATTGCCAATGCCGCGCGGGTTTGTCACCACCACAGCATAACCGTTGTTGACAAAAAATTCGATCCCACCAACCTCCAAAGAGAGGTCATCCAGACACATCCCCAGAGTGAGCGGCTTGCGTTTTAATCCAATGGCCTGTACTTCTTTCCCAAAAGCAGTAAATGCTATCAAGGCTGGGACAGGCACATTATTGTCAGGACGGTATACATCCGCCATCAGGCGCACATTATCAGGCAGTATGATATGCCGGTTTTTTTCAACAATCATCATGTGATTATTCGCTTTTATTGATGGGTTTGTTGTCTTTCTTTAGTACTTGGCCTTCCTTCTGAATTCGAGGAAGGAAGGCCAAGTTGTTGATTTATTTTAATTCATGATCATATATCGAGGATGTGTTCCTGGGCTACTCAGCCTTAAGGGCTTTTTCGCGGGCTTCCCAAGGCGCGTAGGGCTTTCGAATCTCAGCATACATGTCAACACCCTTCTGTTTAAGCCATAGGGCTCTGAGCATGATGGCGATAAAGCCGCCGCCGATGAAAACAGCCATAATGATCCACTGTGCAGTATCCAATCTCTTGGCAAGCGATACGCCAAACTCAAAAGACAGGTAGGTGGTGGCAACAGCAAACACAAGGTTGAGCCAATATGGAATTTTATTCATAAAGCAGTTCTTGAAGGAAAGCGGGTAATACTTTTTCACTACAAACAGCGGGAAGATTCCGATCTGTCCAATAAACATGGTAGCACAGGTGCCTACGAGCAAGATTCTCTCTAAAGACAAGCCGGAAAGGATGGCAATGATTGCCACGACAGCGTAGAACCAGATTCCAACATACGGAGAATGGTATTTGTTCATCCTGGTCATTGCTTTGGGCAGAATACGATCACGTCCAGCAGCCGCACATTGAAAACCGTACATAAGCAGTGAACTGTCGGTTAAGATTGCAACAAGCGCGCCGCCTATGATGAAGAATGTCAGCAGTGATGGGGAGAGAAAACGACCTGCCACATCGCCAATGCTGCCGCCAGGGCCTGGGAAAATGTTCTCGGCGCCTGCTACCCCAACAGCTACATAAGCAAACACGGCATACAAAACCGCAGTTAACAATGTACTGATCAGGAATCCCAGGGGGATGACTTTGCCGGGGTTTTCAACTTCTTCTGCAAATGCAATGACTGTATGACCGCCCATCAACGTACCGTTGAGCAGACCCATGCAAGCCCAAACCATTGCGAGCTGCAAAGTAGGCGCAAACAATTTTTCGAGTGTAATATTCTCGGGGTTTACAAAAGGTAAACCGCCAAAAATAAAAACACCGAGAGCTACGAACAGGATGACGACAAAAAGGAGCTGCACAATACCGCTGTTGCGCGCTCCAAAAGTGGCAATGATGGCAAAGAATAAAACTCCGATTATCGCCGCGATCGTCAGGTTGATAGACGGAATTAGAAGTTGAAGATACTGGGCTAAAGTGAGCGAGAGAACCGAAATATTCATCGTCCCGTGCATAAGGATCTTCAATATGAGCAAAATACCGGCGGGCGCGGGCAGCATACGACTTGCATGCATATATTCTCCACCGTTTGCGGGCAACGCAGAGGTCATCGTCAGCATGGGAACCATGCGTAAAATGACATAGAGCGCTGTCAGAAGAAACACCCATATTACCGCCGGGCCAACAATTTTGACGGCGATTGGGGTGGTGGTAAACATACCAGCCCCGACAATAGCGCCAATTCCTGTAGCAACCGTAAGAAGCAGAGTCACCTTCTTTCGCTTTACCGGGGTTTCAGCAATAACCTGACCCTTACTAATCTGAGTTTCCATCTTTACACCTTTCTCCTTTTTATAAGATGCTTAAAGCTGAATTTTGGGGATTGTCTTAATAATTTGAAGGTCTTAGGGGGATAAAAATTGCACGTATCTCAAATTTTTCAGCGCGCGTTCTGGCCCATTGTAAATAAAATCTCACTGGCGTGTCTACCCAGAATGCTTTATAAAATGTACACAAATCCTGAAATTACCCTGTCAGGGACAGATTTTTCATCAAGCTGTTTTTAAACAAAAAACGCCTTCCGTTCTTTCCTAAAGGCGGCAACAAAATCCACAGAATTCAATCGTCAAAGCAAATCTTCCCGCAAACCCCTCATGTAAATGCGTGGCGAAGCACCAAGAATCTGTTTGAATGTTTTACTAAAATGATGCAGTGAGGAGAAGCCCAGTTCTGTTGCAACTTCTTCGATCGTTATATCTAATGCGAGCATCATTTCAATGGACTTTCTGATTTTATATTGCAGAATATACCGGCTGGGAGGCATTTGAAGCACTTCTATAAAGCATTTGTATAGATAGTTCTCGCTTACACAAAGGTTTTTTGAAATATCGAAGATACGAACATGCTGGTCCAAGTGTTCCTGGATATATTGAACACTTTTACCCACCAATTCCACTTCCCGGCTAAAATTGTGTCGGTTTTTTTGCCATGCATCGCAGCCTTCCGCATTTTCTTTCTTCATCCATCGGGCGCGCAGCATATGAACCAAAACAAGTCGAAGCACTGCATTCAACTCGGCAACAAACCCCAGTTGCTTTTGCTGCGCGCTGAAACACAACTGTTCAAAAATTCCTTCTATGCTGGGTAATTCCGCCGCGTTGAACACAACTCTTCCACAATCTGTAAGAGCGGAAAAAAATACATTTTTTCGAAATTCGGGCAAAATATCAAAACGAATTTTGTAACAATACAAATCTGCGGGTGTCAGTTGCTCAGTTGTGTATATCACAAAGGGTTCGAATAGTACAAAATCACCTGGAAGGCAGAAATGATCCCGGCCGCGAACTGTGACACGCAATTTTCCCCGTTCAATATGCAACAGTTGGAAATCGGCAATAAAGCCGCGATTGATCAGTTGTTCTGGTCTTATCTTCCACAGACCAAAGCCATTAACGGAAAAATGAAAACCGGAAATGAACTGGGTTAGTTCATCAGAGGCCGCCGGATCTATGTAATGTATCATACTTTGGATCAAAACAAGTTCTCCTGACCAAAGCTTGAATAAATTGTAGTCGAATGAAACAAACCAAATATCGTAAGCAACCATTAGAATTATACAAAAAAATCATGATGGTTGCACGAAACCGGAGAAGCAGATCAGAAACTATGGGTCTTGCGCCCAGGCTGGTTTGCCGAAGATACGCTTCCACGACCTGCGTTACACGGCGGCTTCGCCGGGGAGAGACCGCCGGAATGCCGGTGATCATCAGCTCCAGGATTTTGAGACACTCCAAGCCCAGCATCACCATGGACATCTGCGGATACCAATACTAATGAGATGCGGGGCGAAGCGGAAAGGCTGGTGGATGATTTGGTGACCCAACAATCCCCACCCTGGCTGCGAGGAACACAGCTCCCCTCCCGCAACGTTGGGAGAGTGACCGGAGGTGGAGGGGTGAGGGGAATATGCACCCAGTCTGAGAGCGCCCAGAGCGCCGCCGGGGCAGAGGGTTTCCGACGCTCCAGTTCCTCTCCCGTTAAAAGCTGCACCTGGAAGCCCAGGGCTTTCAGCGCCTCCAGGCCAGGGAGAGTAAAACAAGCAGACTGATGAGTGAGACCCCCGCGCCGAGCGCCAAAGCGGTGGTGTAGGCCGGGTCAGGGTGGTTGGCGACGACCTTGATGGCCAGGTTGACGGGGGTGACGGGGAAGGCGGCAAAGGCGTTGCTGACCTGCCAGACTTTGAGGTGCTGCCACAGGTCGTGTCCGAGCGCGAGCAGCAACCCCAACCCGGCGATACCTTCCACCGGCAGGAGCCTGCGCCCGCGCAGCCAGGATTGCAGCTCTCCGGCGGCCAGGATAAGCAGAACGGCGACCGGCAGGATGATCATGCGGATGCTGGCACGCTCACCGGAAAGCAGCGGGACGGGGACCAACCGCACCACCCGGTAGATGCGCCCCAGCGAGAGCAGCGCTACGCCCAGGATGGGCAGCAGCAGGGCTGGATAACCGGAGCGAGGATCGCGGTTCTTGACCCAGCGATAAATGCCAAAGACGGCTAAAAAGAGCGTCCCGAGCAGGCCCAAGTACAAGCTGTATTCCCACCATCCCAGCGGGCTGAGCATTGAACGCACCTGGAGGGACTGTTCTGGAAATTTGACCGTAACGAGTGAGGAGAGGATGTCCATGAGTGTTGGGTAGCCGCCCAAAAATTCGCTGTCGAAGGTGTTGAGGTGCAGGGCGGGCGGCAGGATGCGCACCATGCTCAACAACACAGCAAAGAGAGAGGTTTTGACAACCGGCCAGAAATAGTGCCAATTCCCCAGCGCGAGCAGGCCAAGAAACAGCAGCACCCAGACGAAATGATGATACGAACCGTTGAGGAACATGAAGAACAGAAGCAGCGCCATTTTGGCGACCCAGCGCCAGGAACGGCCGCCATCCAGCAGGCGGAAGACCAGCGCCAACACCCATGGAAAGAGGAAGTATCCATTCCAGGTGATATGGCCGATGCTCATGTGGGTAAGGATGTGGCCGTTGAAGTTGAAGAGTAAAAAGAGCGCTGAGAAGGGAACCAGACCCAGGTCGAAGCGCCGCCGGAACCAGAGCAGCCCCCATGCGCCGAGGGCATAGAAGAGCAAGGTGTTGACGAGAACGAAAGGGCCGATTTCCATCCACCGCATCAATAAGACCTGCGGCGAGAGGATGACATCCGGCAGGCTCATGAAGCGATCGGTGACGTTTCGCAAAGCCGAGCTATCCGGCATGTGCAGCGGCAGTACGCCTTTAATGACGGCATCGCGCATGAACGCAAGGCGGGGGGCATTGACTTCCGCCCAATCGTGAAAATCAAAGGGAATGCGGCCCCAGTTGAGGAATTTGCCCCACAGCAACGCGCCGCCGAGGAAGAGCGCCGGCAGCCAGACCCGGCTTAGCCAACGGCAGCCTCGCTCTGCTTCCGGGTCGTACAAAGCCCGCAGCAGGTTGGAGAATGTGTTCAGCAGGCGGTTGAGGGTCTGGATAGGAAGCTCCTTAAAGCGGAGATGGCGGGGATTATTTCTCCAACAGGTAGGCCATGATCCAACGGGTGGTCGCCAGCAGGGCATCGAGGTGGGTGCGCTCGTAACTGTGCGAGGCGTCCACACCGGGGCCAATCAGCGCGACGGCCACATCGGCACCGGCGCGCAGATATGCGCCGCCGTCAGAACCGTAGAAGGGGTAGATATCCACCTTGTAGGGAATTTGGAATTGTTCGGCCATCCGGCGCAGCCGCTGACTGAAGTCGTGATGATAGGGGCCGCCGGAATCTTTGACACATAAGGTGGGGTGAAACTCATCTGAGGCTTGTCCCTCACCGACGGCAGCCATATCTACGACGAGCAGGTCGCCGGTATCGGCGGGGATGCCGGCGGAAGCACCATGCCCGGCCTCTTCATAGTTGCTGATATAAAGGTAGGTTTTATGGGTGGGTTGCAGGCCGGCCTGTGCCAACGCGTGTACTGCCGAGATCAGGCAAGCGACACAGGCTTTATCGTCCAGGTGGCGGGAACGGATGAAGCTATTGACAACCTCAACGCGCGGGTCGAAGGCGACGTAATCACCGATGTCGATGCCGAGGGCGCGGGTTTCCTCCATGCTGGCGGTGCGCTCATCGAGCCGTACTTCCATTACATCGGTTTCGCGCCTGGCCTCATTGACCTTTGCCCCATACACGTGAACGGAAGATTTATCGAGCAGGACAGCACCGCGCACCTGGTTGCCTCCGGAAGCCAGCACGGTACAGCCTTCGCCTTCCACCGCGTTCCAGGCGTAGCCGCCCACTTGCGTGAGCTTCAAGCGCCCATTGGCTTTGATCTCCTTGACCATGGCGCCAAGTGTATCAACGTGGGCGGTTAAGGCACGCGCCGGGCTGCCCCCCGCGCCGTCCCAGACGGCCAACAAGGCGCCCTTACGAGTGTGTTGAAAACTAAATCCGGGCAGGGGTTTGAGTGTTTCCTTCACCAGGTTTATGGCGTTGCCGGCCAAGCCGGTGGGGCTGGGGGTATTCAAGAGCCGGATGAGAAAACTGATTAGCTTATCGTTGTCAATGGGGGGAAGCGACATGAGAAACCTGTTTTCAGGCCGGTTCGGGGCCCGGGGGAATGCCTTCATAGGCGGAAATAACCTGCCGCCATTTTTCAGGGATGGATTGGCTCTTACCGGTCTGGTGATTGTAAGACACCATGATGGTCTGGCAAGTTGCCAGCGTCTTCCCACTCTCCTGATCTTCGATTACCGAATCCACCACCATGCTTTTATTTCCCAACCGGCTGGTGCGGATGCCGACGCGGATGGTCTGCCCCAGGAGGATGGGCGCGAGGAAGCTCAGGTGGACATTGGCAACGATAGAATCGAGGTTGTGAAAATGCCTGCCGTCAAACAGTCCGAGCTGGATGTAATAGGTGATACGGGCGGCTTCAATGATGGTAAGAAAGCGGGCATTGTTGACGTGCCACATGGGATCAAGGTCGCCGTAGCGAATTTGTACAGGGTAATAGAATTTATAGCTGTCCATGAAGAAATTATACCGCAAGTAGAAGGTCACTTTGGATGGATGACCTCTGTCACTTGTATGATAAAATAGATTGGAATAGACTTAATTGAAACTAGAGGTTTTTTATCTAAAATGCAAGTGAGGTATTAATATGCAGATTACCCGACA
>JADLFQ010000116.1 GCA_020845515.1 Anaerolineaceae bacterium
ACAAAAAGATCCGTTGCTGCCCAATGAAACCAGACGGGTGATCCTCAAGGAATTTCTACAGGCGTATACCCTCGATTTTCTCTACAATCACCCGGTCTACCGCAAGCTCAATTTTTATGGCGGTACCTGTTTGCATGTGATCTTCGGACTTAACCGGCTTTCTGAGGATATTGATCTGGATAACAGCAATGGGATTGATTTGAGTACTCTCGAAAACGACCTGCTGACATTCTACCGTTCCAACATCGGGTATGCCGATGTGACCGCCAAAACGCAGATTGGGGAGTGGGACGTCCGGTGTACCACCTTGAAGTTCCCCATTCTCTATGCTTTGGGATTGACTTCGCATGTCAACGAACCATTGCTTCTAAAAGTGGAGGTCAGCCAGCACAGGCAAATCTCTATTGTGCGCCAGACGCCGGTGTTGCTTTTTGGCCGGAGTTTCGTGGCTGCGCATTTTACACTGGAGACGATGATGGCCGGGAAGATGCTGGCCTGCCTGGAGCGCAATTTTCAGAAGGGCGAGGGAGCTGCGATCAAAGGCCGTGATTTTTATGATTTGCTGTGGTTCATGCAGCAGAAAATCAGACCACTGGAGGAAAAGCTGTCTTCACGGTCGATCAGCCAGAACACCACGCCGGTGACCAGGCACATGCCGGTCATCAGCCACCACAGGCCGCGGTTTTCCTCCAGGCGGACTTCCTGCTCCGCGGCGGCGTAGACCTGCCATTCGGCCGGTGTGTACTGCCAGCGCGCCCACACATCCTGACCGTTTAAGATACGGTCGACTTGTCTGGCGCGCCGCCAGAAGAACCAGGCCACCAGTGCCGCGCTAATTGCCATCCACAGCGCGACAAAGGATATGGCATAACCGCCGTTCATGCCGTCGACGCCCATCCAGCCGGGCAGGAAGATCAGCAGGACGGCCAGCACGGTCACAGCGGCGGATATCAGCGCGTATTGACGTTCAGGGTTGGGCATGCATCCCTCCTGGAACTGGCAGGATGGAAATCAGCGCGGTGAGTGCGTCCCAAGAATAAGTGTAGCACGGGAGGCGCAACAATTTTCTTGCGATACTGTAACTATTTAACCATATATCATCAGACCTGGTTGGTTATAATGATAATTACTAGCCTATGAAAAGCATTCTTTGAGCGTGTGCCTGCCACGGCCTTGCCGCTCTGCCCGCGCGAAACCTTCGACGGTCGTATTATCACCGATATGGAAGAAAGGGGGTCGGATATGAAAAAGATCATGATGATGGTGTTGGCAGCGGTATTGCTGCTCGTCCTGCCCGTGCAGCCAGCAGCCGCCGCGACGGCGGCCCCGGCGGTGAGTGATCCCTCCTGGAGGCTGGTAGAAAAAAAGATGCTTCCAGACGATTATTCCAGAGAAGGGTGGACCTACAGATACACGGTTTCGGACGGGAGAGCAACGTACTACACATCCACCAACGACGGTGACGCTCTCCAAACTTCCGCGACCTGGTCGGGGGTCAAAAGCGCCTATTCCGCGGACGAAAAAGTGGAGATCGTGCTGACGCTTTCGATCGATAGCTTTGAAAGAAAGACATGGAATAACGTCGGGGACGAGATCTCAGCCCGCCTGGATGTTCCAGGTCTCAATGGAGGCATGACCGGCGGCGGAGTGGCGCTTCTCGACCAGGACGGCCAGGAATACTTTCAGTGTAAGGCCGAAGGCGGAACCATCACCGTGCCTTTCAGGACGGCGGTCGTCAGCGCGGTGTTCAGGGCGGGGAACAGCATCGGCGACAGGCGGTCGCTGTATATCAACTCAAAGGCAGGGTCTGCCGAGTACGTCTACGAATGGGGGTCTGGAGCCGCCCCGACCGTAGAACAGCCGCCGAGCACGACATATGACACCAACCCCGTCAAACCGGAGGAACCGCAAAATCCTTTACAGGAACTGCTGGATAGAGTAAAAACGCCAGCCAACGACTCAGGGGTGCGTTTTTCTGATCTTTCCGGCCAGGTGGAAGTTTGTTTCCCCCTCGGTTTTGATGAATACGGAAAACCTGTCTATGACGAGGAGGCGTGGACTTTTGCAGAGCTTGATATGAAGCTCCCCTATGCGACAAAGATAAAAACAACATCGTCCGGGACACACTCCAGCGTCTTCATGCTTTCTTATCCAGATATGACCATATTTATTACAAAAGGAGACGAGGATATTTGGCAGTTGGAAAGCGATCCCGCAGTTGACCCAGAGAAAAAGACATCTCATTTGAAATTGCTCACAGGAAATTTATGGGTCAACATTAAAAAGATGGTGAAGGACGGCTCGATGGATATTGAAATGTCGCAGGCGGTGGCCGGCATCAAGGGTACGACGTTCGTATTAGAGGAAGATGGAACGACCTCCACCCTGAAGGTGATCGAAGGAACCGTATCGTTCACGTCTAAGGCCACCGGCGAGTCGGTGATGGTTACGGGCGGCGAAACGGTGAGCGCGACGAAGGACGGCCTGGGCGATCTAAAGCCGTTCGACGCGGACGCGGAGACGGCGTCTTGGGCGGAGTACGGGGTTGAAATGCCCTCCAAGAGCTTTCCGCTCTGGGCTACCCTCGCTATCCTCGCCATCCTCGCGATTGCCGGAGGCGTGGCGCTCATACTGGTCCTCGTGGTCGTCGCGTCGCGCCGCAAAAAACGGGCTGCCGCGGCGATGCATGCGGTTTACACACAGGGAGCATACCCACAGCCCGCGCAAAGCGCGCAGCCGCCAGTTCCAAACACCTTCTGCTCGCAGTGCGGCTCACCGCTATCTCCAGGCGCAACATTCTGCCGAAAGTGTGGAAAAAAACGGGAATTTGAAAGGAGAAAACAGTTATGATGACTTGGGCAATCGTATTGTGGGTGGTGGCGCTGGCGTTCATCCTGGTCACCTTGAAGAACATCATCGTGCGCGCCGTCAAAACGCGGCGCTGCACTGCGGCGGTTACGGCCACCATTGTGGACGTGAAGGAGAAGACGCGCACACAAGGCCGCAGCGGTGACCATGCCGGAATCACCACGACGGAGTATCTCCCGACCGTGAGCTATATGGTGAATGGCGTCGAATACAGCAAACCGTTCGCAAAGGCATACCACGCCGATACCTATGCAATCGGCCAGACGGTGGAAATCATGGTTAACCCCAATAAGCCGTCGGAGATCAACAAATTGGGCAAAAGTAACAAGGCGGATCTAGTGATGCTGACTATCGGCGTGCTGATCGGCGTCGCGGGAGCGGTGTTGCTGATGGTTGCATAACCGCTTTACTTCTACTGGCGAAACGTTCTTTACTCTCACCAGAACAGTCAGCCTATCGAACAGCGCGGCAGGCTTCGTAAAAATTCGGGGTAGTTATGAAAGATAGGGACATGCCCCATGAAAGCTCATGAAGCATGCGGCATTATTATGTATGGTAATGAATGGCGAGGCATGACCGCTACATCTACTGGCCAGGCTTGATATTAAGAGTGCAATATCTTTATTTGGCGGTTGTAAAACCCACCGGTCGGAACTTGTAGCCGTAAATTAACATGCCGCGTTCGTCGCCGTCCGAGCGGATGCGGCGCGTGACCATCTCCACGGGCATGCCGATTTCCACCCCGGTGCTGCCCAGATCGGTGAGCTGTGCGGTGACCACGGGGCCCTCTTCCAGCTTGACCAGTGCAACGGTGTAGGGTGTCATCTCTTCAAAACCGGCGGGGCCGTCGTAAAGCGTGGTAAAGGAGTATACTTCGCCGCGCCCGCTGAAGGTGTATTCCTCTTTGGCTTCGCCGCCGCAGTTCGGGCAGACGTCGCGCGGCGGGAAGATCTTGATCTTGCAGTGCGGGCATTCTTCGCCGATCAGTTCGTAGCGCTGCGGGTTGATTCTCCAATGACGGGGGATTTCCATAAGGTTTTTTCCTTTCGCTTTTTTCTATGCCATCCTGGCTTACGGGCAGCGTTCCAGTACGTGCGTGACCGCGGTGGAGGCCGGCCCGCCGAGTGATTGCACCAGGGCGCGCCTTGCGCCGGAGATTTGGTTTTCTCCGGCCTGGCCGCGCAATTGCTGCACTGCCTCGACGATCTGGTAAACGCCCGCCGCGCCCAACGGGTTGCCGCGCGCTTTAAAGCCGCCCATCGTTGAGATGGGCAGAGTGCCTTTCAATCCAAAAACGCCTTCTTGCGCCATTTTCCAGGCTTCGCCGCGCGGGGCACAACCAGCAGCTTCCAGCGAGAGCGCGGCATAGATCGAATAGACATCGCTCAATTCAAAAAAGTCCACATCGGCAGGCAGGATACCGGCCTGCCGGCAGGCCCCTTCCACTGAGAGCGCGGCGGCTTCGAAAGCCAGCGGGGCTGGGCGGTCGTGAGGTGCGAGGCGGTCAATGACGACACTTGATCCGGTGATACGCACAGCCTGTTCGATTCCGGCGCGTGGCAGCAGGCTGGAGCGGGTCAGGATCACCGCGGCCGCGCCGTCGGCATGGGGGGAAATGTCAAACTGGTTGAGCGGCGGGGTTGCCATTCCGGCTTTGGCGTAGGTTTCGGGTGTGATTGCTTTGCGGAACATGGCGTTGGGGTTGTGTGCGCCGTTGGCGTGTGCCAGCAAGGGGAACGCGCCAAAAGCCGCCCGCGGTGCGTCGTACTCGTGCAGGTAGCGCTGCATCAGCAGCCCGGCTTGTGCGGCGGGCGTCAGCCCTGCCATGACTTCGTAGTCATAGTCCATTGCTGTGGTGGTATATGCCTCCAATTGCGGCCCGACCATATCGGTGTATTTCTCCACCCCCACCACCAGCACAACATCCACATAGCCGGAAGCCACCGCCAGGTAGCCCATGCGGAACGCACCCGCGCCGGATGCGCCTGCAGCTTCGACCGTGAAGGATTCGATGCCGTCCAGCCCGGCGTTCTGCGCCAGCAAAGTACCCAGGTTTGACTGGTGCGAGGCCATCGGGCCGAGGAAGTTGCCCACATACAGCGCTTGCGGTTTGAGGCTGCCGGCGTCCCGGATGGCCGGCAATATGGCGCGCGCTGCCAGCGAACGCAGAGAAATTTTCCAGTGTTCTCCAACTGGAAATTGCCCGATGCCTGCAATAACGACTTCACTCATCCCTGCCTCCTTAGCGCATTGCCAGCTTGCCGCGAAAGCGGACGTAGGTGCCGTAATCAATTTCTGTGCGGCGGGTGATGTAGTCTGCAGTGGAACGCGCTTTGCCGCGCCGCTCCAAAATGGCATCGGTCACCCGCAGGGCGAAGGCGTCGGAGCCGGCGCCGGAACCGAAGGAGGTAACCAGCACCCGATCGCCCGGCTGGGCGATATCCAGCACCGCCGTCAAGCCGATCAGCGCGGCTCCGGCGTAGGTGTTGCCGATCACGGGGACGAGCAAGCCGTCCTTGATCTGTTCGTCGTTGAAGCCGAGCGCCTTGCCAGCACGCTGAGGGAACTTGGGGTTCGGCTGGTGGAAGACCGCGTAGCGGTAGTCGGCGGGGGTTGTGCGGGTTTCCCGCAGCAGTGTTTCGGCGGCAGCCTGGATGTGTTTAAAATAGGCCGGGTCGCCGGTAAAGCGCTGGCCATGTTCGGGGTATTTTTGTTCCTGGCGCCGCCAGAAATCAGGTGTGTCGCTGACAAAGGAATAAGCGGCTTCAATCACCGCCAGCGCTTCATCCGCTGGGCCGACAATGTACGCCGCCCCGCCGGAACCTGCGGTATATTCCAAAGCATCGCCCGGTTTTCCCTGGGCGGTATCCATGCCGATTGCCAGGGCGTATCTGCCCATGCCTGAACCGACCAGCCCCATGGCGGCGACGATTGCTTCGGTGCCGGCTTTGCAGGCGAACTGCCAGTCTCCTGCGGAAATGCTGGAGGATGCACCGAGCGCCTCAGCCACCACCGTGCCGCTGGGCTTGACGGCATACGGGTGCGATTCCGAGCCCACCCAGACGGCGCGCAGCTCGCGCGCCGGGATGCCAGCGCGCGCCAATGCGTTGCGGGCTGCCTCGATTGACATGGTGATCACGTCCTCATCCAGCCCGGCGACGGCTTTTTCCTTCACTGGAGAACCGCTTTCGCCGAAGCGCCAGATGTGCGAAACCGCGCTGCCCGGCAGGCGGTAGCGAGGGACATACGCACCGTAGCCGATGAAACCTACCTGGCGGTCGGGGATTAATAAGAGGGGTGATTTTTCCGGTGCTGCCATATCTTGTTCTCCTAGGCTTTTTTCCATTCCTGCAAAATTTCCTCGGCACGTTCGATGCGCACGTTGTTTTCCCGTACCAGTTGATTTGCCAGTTTTTCCACCTGATCTCCGACGGCGCCGGCGGCAGCTGCGACCTGGCGGGCGTGCAGCGACATGTGGCCGCGCTGGATGCCTTCGGTGGCGAGGGCACGCAGGGCAGCCAGGTTCTGCGCCAGCCCGACTGAGACGATGATCTCGGCCAGTTCGTGCGCGCGAGTTACGCCCATGAGTTTAAGTGCGGCGCGTGCCGCAGGTTGTACGCGCGTTGCGCCGCCCACAATGCCAACCGGCATGGGCATTTCCAGCACGCCGGTCAGGTTGCCGTTTTCGTCCTTTCCCCAGGCGCTCAGGCTGGTGTAGCGTCCGCTGCGGGCGGCGTAGGCGTGTGCGCCGGCTTCGACCGCGCGCCAGTCGTTGCCTGTTGCCAATACGACTGCATCAATGCCGTTCATGATGCCCGTGTTGTGGGTGGCTGCCCGATACGGGTCTGCCGCGGCAAAAGCCCAAGCAGCGAGGATATCGTCGCGCACATGTCCAGGGTTGTACGGGTCAGATGCCAGCTCGGCGAGAGGGATGGTGCAGCGCGCGCGTGCCAGGCGGTGGTCTGCCAGATTGGAGAGAATGCGCAGCAGCACACGCCCGCCGGTGATTTTTTCCACCAGCGGAGCGAGGTGTTCCATGGCGGTGTTAACCGCGTTGGCGCCCATCGCATCGCGCACATCGTAAATTAAATGCATTACCAGAAAATCCCCTGTGAGCGGATGGTTGAGGATACGCACCATCAGATCGCGTGCCCCGCCGCCCAATTTTTCCAGCGTATAGTCGCATTTTGTGGCGGCTTCTATCAACTCCTGGCGGTGCTCCAGGATCTTCATCCGTCCCACTGCGGCGTCCGGCAGATCGAGGATCTGCATCTGTCCGATCATCTCCGGCGCGCCGGTGTGGGCGAGGAAGCCGCCGCCGGCGCGCGCCAGCCGCGCCATAAAGGAAGCTCCGGCGATCACTGAAGGCTCTTCAATGGCCATCGGAACCAGCACCTCGCGGCCATTGACAAGGAAGTTTTGGGCAATTCCAAGCGGCAGATCAAACGCACCGACCACGTTCTCGACCATGTGGTCGGCCTGCTCGGGGCTCAACCCGGGCATACCGGAAAGGATGGCTGTTTCCTCCGGAGAGAGGCCGGCTTTTGCTGCCAGGTACCTGCGCCGTTCTTCCAACGACATCTGGTAAAACTTTTTATGAGTGCTTTCGTGCCTGGGCTCGTTCATGTGTTTCTCCTGATTAAAAAGCGCATATTAAAATATTATCACCGGAAACTTTCAAAAACTATCAGGAATTCCGGCAATTTACAATAATGTACTTGCGGTTTTTCTTTCCAGTAAAAAGGATGAGACCGGAAACGCATTGTTTGTTGTTAAATAAAATATTCCCCTGTTTCGGTTTTTTAAATGGAAGGAGGCGGAATATCTGCTGGTCAGGTGCTGCGATGCGGCAAGAAGGCAAGTGTCAGGCGAGCAGGTAGCTTCCGCCGGGTTGCAAGAGGTGCACTTGTGCGGTGGTTTGCGCTTCCACCTGGCGCGCCCAGGCAGCGGCATCCTGTTGGATGACCTCAAAGGTGTTGAAGTGAATTGGAATGACGTGCTTCGGTTGCAGCATTTTTACGGCGCGCAGCGCGTCGGCTGGCCCCATGGTGTAATTATCACCGATCGGTAAAACGGCCAAGTCAACGCCTTCTTCGCCAATCAGGCGCATATCTCCAAATAATCCGGTATCACCGGCGAGGTAGATCTTCCGGCCAGTTTTTGCTGTTAAGAGAAGGCCGGCTGGATTGCCGCCGTATGAGCCATCGGGGAGCGCGGAGCCGTGCAAAGCCATCGTGAGCTTGAGATAGCCAAACGGGTGGTTGTATCCGCCACCAATATGCTGAGCGTGGGTTTTCACACCTTTTGCTTTCAACCAGGTGCAAATTTCGGCGTTGCTGATTGCCAACGCACGCGTGCGCTTTGCAATTGCCAGCGTATCGCCGATGTGGTCGCCGTGCCCGTGGGTGATCAGGATAAAATCGGCCTCTATGTCCTGTGCGGTGGTTGTGGCTGCCGGGTTGCCGCTGAAGTAGGGGTCAATCAGAATGTGATGATGATCAATTTCCAATCCCAGTGTGGCATGCCCATACCAGGTCAGTTTGATTGTCATGGGGGGATTCTTCCAATATTGTGCATCTTCTTACTTCTCCCGGTTCCTGCGTGCTTTCATCGCGCGGTTGTAAACGCGCTTCCAGGCGGGGGTGGGGTTTTCGGGTTTAGCCTTGCGGTGGGTTTCTTTGCTCAGGAAAAAAGTCAGGTCTTCAACCAGGCTGGCAAAGGGGGTTTCCGGCTGATGGTAGAGGATTGGTCTGCCGATGTTGATGGCTTGCACAAGAATATCCTGTGCATACGGTAAAACGAGCGAGATGGGTTTTTCCAGCGCGGTTTCAATGCGCTCACGCGGCAAGCCATGGCGCGGAAAGATGTTGTTGAGCACGAGCTTGATCTTGTCGGGTGGGTAGCCCAGTTTGCGGTAGGTATCCAGCGCCGCGGCGGTAGCCCGGATGGAGGAGAGCTCGGGCGCTGCTATCAGCACGATTACATCCGCAAAATCGAGAGCTTGCAGGGTGACTTCGCCAAAGTCGTGCGGCAAATCTGCAACGATATATTCGTACATCGGACGGGTGATGTTCAGCGCAGTGCTGAGGGCATCTTCGTTCAACATTTCGGCTTCGGAGGGGTAGGTTGGCGCCGCGATAAACTCCAGACCCGAGGGGTGCTGGTCAACGATTGAATGGATCATTTCGGCGTCAATTTCTTCAGACTTGACGCCGGTCAAGTCTGCCCAGGTGCGTTTAAGCGGCTGGTTGAGAAGCAGTGCGGCCTGTCCTGCCATCAGCACCAGATCGAGAAGCAGTGTGGGCATTTCCCACAAGCTGCGCAGCCCGATTGCCAGATTGACGGCCAGGGTGGAGGTGCCAATGCCGCCGCGCAGGCTGTGCACCGCGATTAACCGCGCCTGACGCTCCGGAGCCACCCCCTTGCCTTCAGGCAGTGCATAGCGCAGCAGCTCCCGTTTGCGCAGGAGAACGCCCATGCGGGCGATTAATTCTTCCGGTTCAAAGGGCTTGGTAATATGATCGTCGGCGCCTGATTCAAAAGAACCCAGTTTGTCCTGCAAGCCGGAATGGCTGGTAAGGACGATGATTGGAACGTGGGCGAACAGGGGGTCGCGGCGCAGACGGCGGGTTACTTCATACCCTGAAATATCCGGCAGGTTGAGGTCTGTGATAATCAGATCGGGCTTGACAAGGCGGGCGGCTTCCAGCCCCTGGAGGCCATTCATCTCGGTATAGACCACATGCCCCATGGGCTTGAGGGCGTGTTCGATCATTCTGTGGAAGATGACTTCGTCATCAATCAGCAATATAAACGCCATGTTCCATCCTTTTTACGAACTGGAAAAGCGATTGCCTTTGTCTTGAAATACCTTGACCTGAGCCAGAGTTTTTTCGAGCATGGGGATTTCTTTTTCGATGATTTCGATCACGGCTTTTGCCTGTGCGAGGTTGCCATTGCCGGCTTGAAGTTCGAGGTCGTTTGCCAGTGTTGCGATGCGGACAGCTTCAAAATTGGCGGCGACGCCTTTGAGATTGTGCGCTAAAAGTTTAACCTTGAACGCATCCTTCGCCTGGACAGCCAGGCTGAAGTCTGGAATTTTCCCTCTGGTCTGCTGGATGAATGCCTCAAAAGTTTCAATGAAAAAATTGAGGTCGTTGCCAAAGCGCGGCAGGATATTCTCAAGATACTGCGGATCGCCTAGCGGTTTCGTCCGCCGGTCCCTTCTTTCTTGCAGCGGCTGGCTGCCAACCGGCGGGGTTTTTGGGGAGATCTGTGGATGATTGGGTACGACGACGGGCGTCTTCAAGGTTTTTGGTGAGGGAAAGAATATCTCGAAACCAGATGTTTGTGAGGTGTGTCTGCCGCCGTTTGAGCCTGGCTGCTCTACGGGCAGTACGCCCGCCTGGCGTTCGATTTTTTCAAATAATTCCTGCGGCTTTACCGGTTTGGAGAGATACCCGTTCATGCCGGCTGCCTTGCAGCGCTCAATATCGTCGCTGGCTACGTGTGCAGTCATGGCGAAAATGGGAAGCTGCCTGCCGTCTTCTTCCAGTGCGCGAATTTTTTGGGTGGCTTCATACCCATCCATGACCGGCATTTGAATATCCATCAGCACTAAATCATACGAGCTGCTGCGCACGGCTTCGACGGCTTTGTGTCCGTTTTCGGCCAGTTCCACGTGGTGACCATATTTTTCCAGCAGGTTGATAATGACTTTGCTGTTGATTTCGTTATCTTCCACCAGCAATATTCGCTGGGGTTTTTGGGTATGCAGTGCGGCGTTCCTGGTGTGTGTGCGCTGTGCGGCGTTTTCTTTTTGCATGTTATCCTTCGACGCAGAAAAAATGCTTAACAAAGCTTGCTGTAAATTTTGCAGCCGCACCGGTTTGTAGATGTGTCCGGAACACCCGATTTCAAGACAATCTTCAAGGCTCAGGCGCTGGCCAAGGGTGGTCAGCAGCAGGACTTTGAGGGTATTGAGGCGCGGGTTTTCCTGGATATGCCCAAGCAGGGGATCGTCACCGAGGATTTGCTTGCTGTCCACCACCAACACCTGAAAGGGTTTTCCGGTGTGTGCCGCTTCTTCCAGAAGCTGCCAGGCTTTGATGGGCGAGGAGGTGGATGCACACAGACAGCCCATCTGCTCCAACAGGAGGGTCAGGTTCATGCGGCTGCTGCCGTTGGGGTCCATGACGAGCACACGCTGGTTTTGAAGGGCGGCGGGTTTTTCGGACTGCTAGATGCCGGCCAATTTTTGCTTTGGGAGGGGGAGGGTGAAGGAGAAGGTGCTGCCGGTGTTCGGCTCACTGATCAGCGTGATCTTACCGCCCATTAGTTCCACCAGCTGGCTGGAGATTGTCAGACCCAAGCCGGAGCCGCCGTGTATGCGGGTGGTGGACATGTCGGCCTGGGTGAAGCGGTCGAAGATCGTCGTCTGTCGTTCCGGTGGAATACCAATTCCTGTATCCTGGACGTAAAACGCAAGGGAAGTTCTCTCCTCGCTTTCACCCACTTTTTTGACACGCAGCACCACTTCACCTTTTTCTGTAAACTTGACTGCGTTGCCGGCCAGGTTTACCAGTACCTGCCGCAGCCGGTTTGGGTCGCCGCGCAGCAGTGTGGGCACCTCCGGCGGGATGATGCAGACCAGTTCCAGGCCTTTATCGGCGGCTTTTTGCGCCAGGCTGACTGCTACGTTTTCCATCACCGCGCGCAGGTCGAAGTCGGTTGTCTCCAGTTCCATACGTCCGGCTTCGATCTTGGAAAAGTCGAGGATGTCGTTTAACAAATTGAGCAAGGCGTCTGCACTGTCGAGTGCGGCTGCCAGATACTCGTATTGTTCTGCGCTCAGGCCGGTATCCAGCGTGAGGTTCAGCATGCCGATTACGCCATTGAGTGGGGTGCGGATTTCATGGCTCATGTTGGCAAGGAATTCGCCCTTTGCCAGGTCGGCATCTTCGGCTTTGCGGCGGGCGCGCACCAGTTCGGTAATATTGTGAAACAAGACGAGAATACCCTGACTTTCCCCTTCGACTGTAACCGGGACGTTGAAGACTTCCACATCAATCATTTCGCCGCTCTTGGCCCGGCGGCGGGTAACCTCGTGCACGGTCTCCCCCCGGCGTACGCGGCGGGTGAAATCCAGCGCCTGTTCACGGTAGTCCGGCGGGGTAACCAATGCGTCCAGTTTGTGCCCGATGACATCAACCTGTGTGTAGCCGAACAAGCGCTCAAACGCCGGGTTGCAGGTGACGATATGTCCGTCCATATCGAGTGTGATAATTGCGACCGGGTTGTTCTGGAAAATGCCCTCGTAATACTGTTTTTGGCGCTGCAGGTCCCCCTCGGCGTACTTTCGCTGGGTGATATCGTGGAAGATATAAATGGCGCCTTGCTGGTTGTTGGAAAATTGAAAGGGAAAGAGGCTGATATCGAACCAGCCATAACTGGAAGGCATGAGAAAAGTTCTGGTGGAAAGCCCGGTTTGCTCCACCAGCGGGCTGAGGATGCCGGGGAACATTTCCTCAATATTTTTGCCGATTAGCTGTTGAAAGGTGGTGTCCAGGATACGGGCTGCCGCCCTGTTGCAGCGCATAATATTGCCGTTTGCGCCGGTTAATAAGATCGGGTCTGAGATGGCGTCAAAGGTGGCTTCCCACTCGCGTTTTGCCCGACCGATGATCGCTTCGGTCTGGATGCGCTCCAACAGGTCTTGCTGGGATTTTTCTTTCAGCAGATCAATCTCGTTGTTTTTTTGATCCAGTTGGTGGGAAAAGCGGTCTTCGTTTTGGAACCGGCTGATTTCAGTTTGCAGGTTGAAGCCAAAGAGCAAGAGGAGCAGCAGCGCGAAAAAGTCAATCAACCAAATGAGTGGTTCGGTCGTCTGGATATTCCACGCTGTTTGCAGGGTCAGCAGTTCCCTCCTGCCGTAAAGCGCCTCCATCCATACGGCCACCACAGGCATTAATAGAGAAAACCACAAGCCGAGAACGTGGAAGGCAATCCGGATAAGTGTTTTTAGCGGAGTGAGATTAAGAGGGGTGGGAGATTTGTATTCCACAGTATTGAGTACCCATTTGCATGCCTTGCCTGTGTGCGCAACAACGATATGAGAAGGCCACTCCTTTAAATACATACTCGAAGGGTAAAGTTTTATCCTTTTCTTATTATAGCGTGAGTCTTATGAAAGGCACCTATCATTTTCTTATCAGATGGCGGGGTGCAGCCCAAAAACCAACCGGAGATCCTGTGCCTTTCTTTCTGGATTATCCGGCCAGCAAGTATAATGGGTGCTGGTTGCGGGGTTCAGCCATGCGCCCGCCAACCCCCACGCGATGAATCGGATCACAAACCACCCTCTTCATTTAATAATAATACGAAAAGCTGCCATGCTTTTTGCTTTGCTGGCGCTTTGGGCAGGGCTGGCTGGTTGTCTGGCTGGCGGGCTGACGCAGCCGACGGCAACATCATCCGGCATACTTCCAACGGCTTTGCCTGCCGCGCACGCTCCTACGGCAACAACCACACCCGCCCGGCGCGCCGACTTTTCGCCTTGGGCGGGGTACCCGCCACCTGCGCTCCCGCTGGTAACCGTTGTGCCGCCCCCGGCGCCAAAGTTTAACGGGCCAGCCGATTTGCAAGTTGTTGTATTGTTAGGGACGGACAGCGACGCGCCTTTCACGGGCCGCACGGATGCTGTTTTGCTCCTGATCTACTCGCCGCAGAACCGGCGCGCCGCGTTGCTTTCACTCCCGCCGGATCTGATGGTCTATATCCCTGGTTATACGATGCAGCGTTTGGGGGTTGCGTATGCGGTTGGCGGGGCGGAGAGCCTTGCCCTCACGCTGGAATATACCCTGGGACTGCGCCCCACCCACTGGGTGCTGGTGCACTTAAACGATTTTCGCGGCCTGGTGGATGAGCTGGGCGGCGTACGCATCAACGTTCTGGAGGATGACCCAGAATTGTGCGGCGGGCTGGAGGAGGGTGTGGTGCAAATGGATGGCGACCTGGCGCTGTGTTACGTGCGCTGGCGCAGCGGCAGCGATGAAACCGCGCGCAGCCGCCGGCAGCAGGAGATGCTCTGGAAGATCTTCTTCGGTCTGGTTGAAAATGGCAGCCTGGTAAAAATGCCCAGCTTGTTTGAGATTTTTGGCTCCAGCGTGGAAAGCAGCCTGAGGCTGGAAGACTTGCTGCGGCTCGCGCCGCTGGCGCTGGAGTTTGGCGACCCACAGCGCTTGCGGCACTTTACACTGGACGCGGCAAAGCTCACGCCGTGGGATTTGCCGGGGCCTTTACCCGCGCAGGTTTTTCTGGCAGAACCACAGGCGCTCGAGAGCACATTAGGGGAAGTAACCCGCTTTGTCGGGGCGCCTGCCGGTCCTTCGGAGTATGTCTTAACCCTGGCGCGGGCTGCCACCATTTCCCCAACCCCCACCGAGACGCCTACGCCAACCAACACAACAACGCGCACGGTAACGCCTTATCCGACGATGACCTTTACGCCGGCCCCCACACTCACGCGCACGCCATCGCGCACACCCACCGGAACCCCTACAGAAGCTGAAACGTCCACCGAAACCAGGACACCCACCGAAACTGAAACGCCCACCGAAACTTGGACGCCCACACCGCCTTAATAACAAAAACGCCCATTTCCGTACAGCCTACACCTTTGTAAGGAAGATTCCGAAAGGTTTATGCTAAACTGATTTGGAACGCATCCGGATCGGGTGTGATCTCCGTTTGTGGAGGGTTGTGCTGTTTTTCTTGTGCCAGAAGGCCGGCGGCATGTTCAACCGAGCACTGTCCCGGGTTTTTACAGCAGTCATCCTGGCTGGCTTGTTGTTCTCTTTGCCTGGAGGACCGGCCGGCGTTGTGCGCGCCGCGGAGTATCCTCCCTCCGCGCCCTCCGGCTCCTCCGGGCGGGAAACGGTCTTGACAATTGATGTTGATCTCTATGAGTGGTGGCTGACGCGCTGGAACTCCAATGAGATTGTTTGCCGCGTTGTGGTTGAGCATGAGGGTTTGCCCAAGAGCGCGGAAATTTACGAAGCTTGCGAAGCTGATGTTTACGAGGAATGGTACGACACCCAGCCGTGCAGCATGACGGACCCGGAAGCCGGGTTTGAACAGTGCACGGGACTGTATCTATACGCTGCCGGTGAGGGGCGCGGCCAGAAACAAGTGAAGGTTGAATTGCCCCCGCTTGATGTTACCCTGACGGTTACCGGCTGCATACTGGAGCCCCCCTACAACCGCTGCGAGAGCGCTCCCAATTTAAAAATTAGCGGCTTTGAACCTTTGCCCAATGAAGCCATCATCCGCGTTCAGGGCATGCTCGGCGCACAGACTTTTAGCTGTCCGGGCGCGGTTTGTGATATTCCCCTTGCGCCGACCGGCACACAGGGCGTGCCGCTGGAGTTTTGGGCGGATTCCAGTTTCGGTGATTCCAGCGCGCATTATACGGCGATGCTGCGGGTGATTCCGTGGGGTGATTTTATGGCGCCGGAAGGACGGCGGCAGGAAGGAAAGCTGTGGTATGTGGATGTGCTTTCCAGCCAGTGGCGGGGTCCGCGCATGGCAAGCTGCGCTTCCACGTGGGAATCTTTCCCTGGACTGGGTGGTCCTCCCGGTTGGCTGACCACGCCCAAAGAGCCGTCGGGGCTGCAATCCTCCATTTCTTATTACTACCTTGCCGGAATGCTCATCCAGAATGGCGTGGTGGATGCCAGCGGCTGTCCTGGCAACGGGCTGCAAGCCGACAAAACCGCCGGAACCTGCGGCGTGCAGGCCGCACTGCCCAAGGTGCTGGAGTGGCAAAATCGCTTCGACAGCGAAATTATTCAGGCGGCGCGCGATACCGGTGTGCCGGGTCAATTATTGAAAAATATCTTCGGGCGCGAAAGCCAGCTCTGGCCGGGCATTTACTATTCTTATAAAGAGGCCGGCCTGGGACAGATGACCGAGCTTGGCGCAGATGCGGTGCTGCTTTGGAACCCCAGCTTTTACCAACAGTTTTGCCCGCTTGTGCTTGGCAAGGAGACGTGCGCGCTCGGGTTTGGCAACCTGAAAGAGGGTGAACAGAATCTGCTGCGCGGCGCGCTGGTACAACACGTCAACGCGGCTTGCCCCTCCTGCCCGGAGGGGATTGATCTCACGCAAGTCAACTTTAGCGTGCATGTCTTTGCAGAGGGGTTGGCGGGGAATTGTGAGCAGGCCGGGCAGATCATCCGTAACAGCACACTGCGTTCACCCGGGCAGGTCAGCTCTTATCCGGATTTGTGGCGCTTTACACTGGTCAACTATAACGCCGGGCCCGGCTGCCTTGCCGAGGCGATTGCGCAAACCTGGAATACGGGGTATCGCCTGACATGGGATAATGTGTCGGGCAATTTGCAGGGTGCATGCCGCGGCGCGATTAATTATGTCAATGATATCGGGCAGGTGGCGGGCGCCACCGCCACCCCCACCCCATGGCTGATGGTGGGTACCCCCAGGCCGCCCGGGGAGCCGGGCGGTATGCCCCCGTCTGATTTGCCCTCCCCCGATGGCACGCAGGCAGCCACCCCTACGCCGCCCCTGCGCACACCGGTTGTGCCTTATCCCTAGGCCGGATCAAGAAAACCGCCGGGGTATTCCCCCGCCATCCAAACGAACACTCTCCGGCTGATCCGTCCAGATTCCGGCGATCTTCTCGCCGCACTGCGGACAGGCCCCCTGCGCGGTGATGCGATATTTCTGCACTGTAAACCCTTGCCGCTGGATGAGCAGGCTGAAGCAGCGCGGGCAGTGGGTATTTTCCAGCGAACCCACCCGGCCGGGCAGGTTGCCAGCATAGACATAGTTCAGCCCGGCTTCCTGACCGATATCGGCAGCTTGCTGCAAGCTGGAAGCGCGCGTGTACGCGCCGTCGCGCATCTTGTAATCCGGATGGAAGGCGGTGACATGCCAGGGGATATCCGGCGAGACCGAGCGGATAAAGCGGGCGGCGTCCCACAGTTCTTTGGGATCATCGTTGAACCCCGGCACGATCAGGGTAACCACCTCCACCCACAGCCCCAGTTCATGCGCACGGCGGATGGCATCCAGCACGTGCTGCAGAACACCGCCCAACTGGCGGTAGCCCTTATCCCGCATTGTTTTAAGATCCACCTTGTAAGCTGTGAGATACGGGCGCAGGTATTCGAGCACTTCTGGCGTGGCGTTGCCATTGGAGACGTACGCGCAGCGCAGGTCCAAGGCAAGGGCGTGGCGAAAGATAGCCACTGCCCACTCGCTGGTGATCAGCGGTTCATTGTAAGAGGAGATGACCAGCCTGGCGCCTACGCGCTTGGCGGTTGCGGTGATTTGTTCCGGAGAAATGCGCTGGATATATTCGGGGGGGAGCGCGGCGGCGGGATCGCGCAGCGTTTGCGAGGTGAGCCAGTTCTGGCAGTACCCACAATGGAAGTCACAGCCGAGCATGCCAAAGGTGAGGGCATCGGCGCCGGGCAGCAGGTGAGAGAAGGGCTTTTTCTCCACGGGGTCCACTTGCAAGGCGGCTACATAGCCCCACGGGACGCGCAATTCACCTTCGCGGTTGAAGCGCACCTGGCAGACGCCGCGGCGACCGGGCTTGATCAGGCAGCGGTGGGCGCAGGCATGGCAGCGCAGACTGCCATCATCCAATTTTTTATAAAGCTCACCGGATGCAGTGAGCTTGTCCAACACATCCACGAGCTTTGCCATATTTTTATTGTACAGCAAAGTAAAGGCTGCCGCGCCACGGCTTTTTCCGTCTGGCGGCTGACAGGGTATGGCAGGCAGGCGGTGTGCTTAATTCAAATCTTCTCAAGTTTTGTCGAAATAATATCGGTAGAAGTGTGTCTCCGGGCGGACAAAGCCGAGCCGCTGGTAGAGCTGGTTGGCGGCCTGGCGGGCGGGGTTGGAAGTCAGCTCGGCTACCTTCGCGCCGCGCTCGCGCGCGGCTTGCAGCGCCGCGCGGGTCAACGCTTCGCCGATTCCCTGCCTCCGTGCAGCCTGATCCACGACCACGTCTTCGATCCAGGCGCGCACGCCGCTGGGGACGCGCACAACTGCCAGCGCCAACGCGCCGGTGATCCGTCCATCCGGCGGGCAACGGGCAACAAAGAGCAATACCACCTGTGAGGCCAGCATCTCCTCCAGCGCTTCCCGAGCAGGCGCGGGCGCAGGTGAGAGCTGCGGCATCAGGCGCTCAAAGGCTTCGGTCAGTTCGGCGGTTACGGCTTGCACCCGGCTAATTTCACAATCCATGTGTGGTTTCCTCCCTGGACGACGGCATGGTTTCAGCCTTGCGGGCCAGTGACGAATTTGCTTGCAGTTCCATTTCCAACCCGGCGCGCACTGCCTGGTATGCGCCTTCCAGCGCAGGCAGCAGCTTTTCTGCGGCGTGCAGTTCCTTGCCGCGCGCCAGTGCCTCCACCTGCAGGCACAGCTCGGAGAAAATGAGTGCGCCCAGCAACGCCGCGCTGGATTTAAGGCTATGCGAGGCGTGCAGGACGAGTTCACCATTCGTTTCACGAAATCCCTGGCGAATTTCTTCCATCTGCCGCTGGCTTTCAGTGAGAAAGAGCGGGATCAGCTCGCGGTTGATATCTTCACCCATATCCTCGCGCAGCCTGGCCAATGTTTCCGGGTCTATCACGAGCGTGGAAGCGGCGGCGCGTTTGCCGCGCCCGGGTGGTTTGCTGCTCCGAGGTTCACCTGAGCGGGAGGGAGAGACGGGTTCTTTCCGCAGATCGGGCTTGGTGAGCACGCGCACCAACTCACTGGTGCGCACCGGTTTGCTGATGTAGTCATCCATTCCGGCTTCCATACACCGCTCCCGGTCGCCTTGCATGGCATTTGCAGTCATGGCGATCAAATACGGGCGGGCTGCCCCCTGCCATTCGGTGCAAATCTGACGGGCAGTTTCAAGGCCGTCCATTTCCGGCATTTGCACATCCAGAAAGACCAGATCGTACGGCTGCCGCCGCAGCGCGGAAAGCGCCTCCAGGCCGTTGGCGGCGATATCGGCGCGGTAGCCGAGGCGCTGAAGAAAGCGCAGTGCGACCTGCTGATTGGTGAAATTGTCTTCTGCCAGCAAGATGCGCAGCGGGTGCTTGATGCCCAGGTCGGGATCAAAGTGTATCTCGGCAGAGCGCCGCCGGGGAGGGGTGTATTGTTTTCCTACCAGAACTGCGCAAATGGCATCGTAAAGCTGGGCTGGTTTGTAAGGTTTGCTCAACGCGCCCGCCGGGCACTCTGTGGTGCTCCCTGGCTGGCTTCCGCCGGAAGAGACGATCAACACGGGCAGGCTGGCAGATTCCGGGTGGTTGTGGAGCGTTTCTGCGAGGGTAAGCCCATCCATCTTCGGCATGGAGCGATCGAGCACCGCCAGGTCAAAAGGCGTTCCCTGACGGCGGGCGTGCAGGAAAAGCTCCAACGCTTGCTTGCCATTTTCCGCAGAATGGGGCTCCATCTTCCAAAAGCGGAGATAGCGCTCCAGGATCATGCGGTTGGAAATATTATCATCCACAACAAGCACCTTTTTTCCTTCCAACTGCGGACAGAGCAGTGGCAGGGGTGATGTGCGGCGCTCAATTCCTTGGTTTGCCTGAATGGTAAAGTTGAATGTGGAGCCTTTGCCGGGGATTCCGCTGCTTTCCACCCAGATATCCCCGCCCATCAAGGTGCACAACTGCTTGCTGATTGCCAGCCCGAGGCCGGTACCGCCGTATTTACGGGTGGTTGAGGCATCGAGTTGTACAAATGACTGGAAGAGTGGGGCTAAATTTTCCGGAGAAATGCCTATGCCGGTATCGCGGACGGAGAAATGAAACACGTAGCGCGGCGAATGGCCAGGCGGGTTCATTTGCGCATCGGCCCAGACCACCACCTCTCCTTTTTCGGTAAATTTGACCGCGTTGTTGAGTAAATTGACCAAAATCTGACGCAGCCGGGTAACATCCCCGATGATAAATTCCGGTGTTTCAGGTTCGATGTAGTAAGCCAACTCCAGGTTTTTTCCGGCGGCGCGCAGTGAAACCAGGTCGAGCGCCTCTTCCACACAGGTGCGCAGGTCGAAGGACTGCTGTTCCAGTTCCAACTTTCCGGCTTCGATCTTTGAAAAGTCGAGGATGTCGTTGATCAGGTTCAGCAGGGTGTCGCTGCTCGCCCGGATGGTTTCCGCATTTTCCGCCTGCTCGGCGCTCAGTTCTGTTTCCATCAACAGGCTGGTCATGCCAATGATGGCGTTGAGCGGCGTACGGATCTCATGGCTCATGCTGGCCAGGAATTCGCTCTTGGCGCGACTGGCGGCGTTGGCGATGCGGCTTGCCTGGCGCAGCTCTTCCTCCATTGCTTTGCGGGCAGTCAGATCGCGCATTAGGATCATACGACCGGAAAAAGCCTCCCGCCGGTCGTATAACAACGTGATCAACACATCAAAAAAGCGCGGCGCGTCCCCTCCCAGTTGGATTTCCATTTGCTCTTCCGAGACGGAAGTCAGGTGGTTTACCAGCTCCGGCCATTTTGCCAGCCGTGCTTCGATGTTTTCTCCGATGTGTGCCGGGCCGATCAGGTTCTGTGCAACCAGGTTGATATCCACAATCCGGTTGAGCGTGTCGAGCACGATCAGGCCATCCCGCATCCGTTCCATCAATACTCCACGCGCCACCGGGACGACATCCAGCAGTTGAAACTGAAACAAGCCAAATGAAAAGATCAACGCACTGAAAATGAATGCGAACGGCGTGAGATCCATTGAGGTTAACGGGTTAATGCGCGTCACGAAGAGGAAATTGCCCGTCCAGGGGATCAGTGTTCCCAGCAAGATCGCGCCGATTTGCCGGCGATACAAGCGCGGCGAGCGGACAAAAAGCCACAACAAGATAACGGCGCCTGCCAAAAGCAAAAGGTAATCATAGGCTATCTGGACCCAGAAAAATATGCCGTGGGTGTAATCCAGATCAAAACTGCCGGGGACGGCTTGTATGCTGCTCCAATGCAAGCCATGCAGTTCATTTGTGCCCACCATCGAGAGCGTCAAGGCCGGCATCACCCACAGCAGTAAAATTGAGCGGCGGCTGAGACGGGCCTCCTGCCCGGTGTATTGAAAGGTAAACATCAACCAGAGCGGGGGGATCGAAACAATTCCAATATAGGCCAGCATAGCCCAAAAGATCTGTCCGCCCGGCTCGATGGTCGAGGCCTCCAGCGCGGCGCAGAGCGACCAAACCACCGCGGCAAAGACCATCCAGGAGAAGATCCTGCCTCCGAGCTTCTCGCGCCGCATCCAGATGAATATGCCCAGCGCCAAGCCAACCAGCGCATTAATCAAGAGCAGGATGCCGTTCAGGGAGAGGTGGAAGGTCATGGGATTTGTAGAAGAAGCTGGTTGATCATTTCATCTAATTGTACACGTAAATGACAGAGTGGTTTTAAAGCCGCGCCAGCATCGCGACAACCCACTCCCGGTTCAATCGCACCAGGCGGTTTTTCTTGAGGTTCTCCCGCAAAATCCAGTGTATGTCCGGGTCCGGGTGACCGGCCCATTTCTCCAGCGCTTTCATACCCGCTTCCGGCAAGGCTGCCGCGGCGACACTCCAGCAGTAGCCCAACGCCTGGCGCAGAGTTTTGAAGCCGCTGCTTTTACGGTTGCCGGATTTCTCAATCCCGGCCATGATATGGTCCAGAATTTCCAGAACCCGGCGGGAGACGGTTGTCTCCCGCAGTAACACCGGTTCGCACAGCCCGGCCGCGACGGCACGCTGCTCAAGAAAAGACCCCGCCAGCCAGCCTTCCAGTTCGGTCAACAACATTTCCATGTCCCATACGCCGATCATTTGCAAAGCCATGGCGACCGCTTCGCGGGTGCGCCAGCGCGGGTCATTGGCCAGCCGGCGCAATTCGGCAAAATAAACCCCTTCTCCAAGGCAGATCAGTTTGCCCAAGCCCAATGTGCCGCAAAAAGCCAGAAATTCTTCTGGGGTATTGGCTGGAGCTTTCTCGGGTGTGAAGGTCAGCCAATGGGTGAAATGAAGCTTGCTTCCTTCCAGTGCGGCTGCTTTTGCCAGCTCCAGGTTCCCCCTGGGTCCCGGCAAGCCGGATTCGCTCAACAGATAGTCATCCCAAAAATTGAGTGAGCGCAGTTTGGCGCGGTATAGATCAACTTTTTTCAACCTGCCCTCCTCCAGATAGTCGTTTATTAAGGATTATATGCCTTTGAGGGATAAGGCGGCAATATCGGGCGCGGTTTTTCCGGCAGAATGGTAAAATTTCAGCGGTGTCTGCGTATGCCGGAAAATGACGGATTTTGGAATTTCTATTGGGAAGTTGCCCTGCAGCCCATGGAGAACCTGGGCAAACGCGAGGCTGTTCTGGCGGGTTCGCAGTTGATCCGCCGGATTGCGCAGCAAACCGGCAGGCCGGTGCGCGTGCTGGAGCCTGGCTGCGGCGAGGGGCAGATTGTGGGAACGCTGGTGAGCCGTCACTCCCAAATTTGCGACAGCAAGGTTGTTGCCGGTATAGACTGCAATCCCCGTGCGCTGACGCGCTGCCGCAGTGATTTTCCGGGTTTGCAGTGGGTGGAAGGAGACTTCACTGATCCGGCGCTGCTCTCCCGCCTGGGGGAGTACGATTTGGTGTTGCTGGTGAATGCGCTGCATGAGGTTTATTCGGCTGTCTATTCCCCGGAACTGGGGCAGGTGGATGTACCGGCCGCCAAATGTGCGGTGGAGGACGTATTGGTTGAAATTATCAAACGCCTTGCGCCGGGCGGGTGGCTGCTGCTCTTTGATGGACTGGAACCGCCGGGCGACCCGGCTGAACCAGTGCAGATTCGCTTTCTTCACGAACAGGCGCGCGCTCATTTTGAAGTTTTTGCCGCCCAGTACCGTCCTTTCCGTATTTCCTACCGTGAGACCGGCAGCCCGAATGTCGTCGAACTATCGCGGCGGGATTTTACCCGTTATATTGACAAGTCAATTTTTCTGGGCAAGGCTTTGTGGCAGACCGAGCGCCTGGAGAGTTACCAATATTTTCGGGAGGATGAGTTTCGCGCTGCGTTTGCCCATTGCGGCCTGGAGATCAGCGAACTGCGCACACTGACGGTAAACGCCGAGAAATGGCGGCGCACGGTGGAGATTGTCGCGCCGGGGGTGGAATTTCCGGAGGAGCATATTTTGATCGTGGCACGCAGGGAGCAAGCGCCAGCAGGCAGGCCCCCCCGCGTCTTAAGATGAAGTTTTCCGCTTTTCCGGCTGAGCTTGTGCGTATCAGGAGGCAGGTATGGCAAAAGTGTTGATGGTGATTGCCCCGGCGCGTTTCCGGGACGAGGAACTTTTTTACACACAAGAAGAGATTGAGAAAGCCGGACATACCACTGTAATTGCCAGCACCATCAAAGGACGCTGCCCGGGTTCACGCGGCGGTTTTGCTGAAGCCGTCTTGTTGCTTGCAGAAGTGAACAGCAAGGATTACGCTGCCGTCGTATTTGTGGGTGGGGGCGGGTCAAAAGTTCTCTTCAATAATGTAGAAGCTCTGAGGATTGCCCGCGAAATGGCTGCGCAAGAGAAGGTTGTGGCGGCAATTTGTCTTGCACCGGTGATCCTGGCGAACGCCGGCCTGCTTAAAGGGAAACAAGCGACGGTTGCCGGTACGGAGGCGAAAACAATTGAGGGTCAGGGGGCAGCCTATACCGGGCCAGGTGTCGCGGTGGATGGCAAAATTGTAACGGGCAACGCGCCCAAAGCCTCCCGTTTGTTTGGGCAGACGATCAGCAGGCTGCTATAGGCGGCAGAGGGTAAAAATGGCGGGTGGATGCAGCTTAAGAAAAGCTGCATCCACCCGCTATGAATGGTTTGTTTCAGAGGCTACGAAAGTTTATCAACGTAGCCGGTTTCTTCTTCACCGCCGGAGAGAATGCCCTGGTTGACAAAGATATGGCGAATTTTATTGATATGGCGGTTGAACGCGGGGAACTCTTTGGTCGTCATATTGCGCGGGCGGGGCAGGTCGCTTAAGTCCAGCGTTTCCAGAATACGGCCGGGCCGCTTTGACATGACGATGATCTTGTCCGAAAGATAAACGGCTTCGGAGATGTTGTGCGTAATGAACAGGACCATGCTGTGGCTCTTTGACCAGATTTTCAGCAGGTCGTCGTTCATCTGCTCGCGTGTCAAGGCATCCAGCGCGCCGAAAGGCTCATCCATCAGCAGAATCGGCGGGTCGCTGACCAGCGCCCGGCAAATTGAGACGCGCTGCCTCATGCCGCCGGAGAGTTCGCAGGGAAGGCTGTTCTCAAAACCCGACAGCCCGGCCATTTCGAGCAATTCATGGGCTCTTTCCTGGTATTTCTCGACTGGTTTTAATTTTTTGATTTCCACCGGAAGCATGACGTTCGAAAGCACCGTCCGCCATTCCATCAAGATGTCGCGCTGAAAAACGAACCCCAAATCGGTATATGGTTTTTCAACTTTCCGATCACCGATCATCACATATCCTTCTGTGCAAGGAATTAACCCGCTGATGACCATCAGGAAGGTGGTTTTACCACAGCCGCTGGGGCCGAGCACGGAGACAAATTCTCCGGGTTCAATTTTAAAGGAAGTCCGTTCGATGGCTTTGAGGGGGCCGCCGGCCGTTTGGTAAACTTTGGAGACTCCTTCCACAGAAACGGTTTGACCTCTTTTTTCGCTATGGCCGGTTGCCGCGCGGTTCATCTCGTCATTTTTTGAGTTTATCATGCGATTACTCCTGGGCGCGCTCGAACTGTTGCTTGGGATCCCAGCGGATAACGCGCTTCTCGATATATGAAATCAGGTTAAAAAGAACAATGCCGAGAATTGACAGGTACATCAGAATGGCAAAAACCGAGGTTGTTCTGACAAACGCCGCCCGAATCATTTGCACGTAACCCAAGCCGTTAACGCCGGCGACATATTCACCCACCACCGCGCCCACAACCGCCAGGGATGTGGCGACTTTCAGGCCGGCAAAGATACTGGGCAGCCCGTGAGGGAAGCGGAACTTCCAGAATGTTTCGAAACCGGATGCGCCCAGAGAGCGCGCCAGATAGAGCATTTCGGACGGGGTTGAATTCAAACCGACGACTGTATTAACAACAATGGGAAAGAAACACATGAGTGTGGTGATAACAATCTTGGGAGTCATGCCGTAGCTGAACCAGGCAATCAATAGCGGCGCCAGCGCCACTTTGGGGATGGCCTGGGATGCCACCAGGAACGCATAGATGGTCTTTTCTGCGAATTTTGAATAGACAATAAGAATAGCGAGTGGTATCCCAATCGCGCCTCCAATCAGGAAGCCGAGTATCACCTCATAGAGCGTGTACCAGGAATGTTTGAGCAATTCGGGGGATTCTTCAATCATTGCCTGCAGGATCACACTGGGGGCTGGCAGAACGTAGGCTGGTACTTTGGCAAGGCGTACGTAAATCTCCCAAATGAGAATGACACCGATAAAAGAGGCCAGTGCCATCCACTGGTTGGCAATATATTTTTTTACCCGGGCGCCCAGATGTGTTGAAGGACCCGGTTTCTGGTCGTTGGTTTTTTCTAATGCTGTTAAAGGCAAGGCCATTCCTCCTCCCAGGATGCATTCAAAGGAACGAATCGTCTATTCAGGATCAATTGCCATCCGGCAGGGCGTCCTGCCGGATGGCATAGGTACACAAAACCTTATTTGATACTCATATCAATGTAGTCGTTGGTGAAATATTTGTTAACATCATCGAACCGTTCTTTGATGACGCCGGTTGAGTACAGCTTCTCAATCGTATCCTCCCAATCTTTCTCGGATTGCCACCCGTAAGGCTGGCCCTTTGAATTTTCCGTGAAGAACATTTTGAGAGCCTCATTCCACATGGCTACCGTCAGGTCTTCAGGCAGGATATCGGGGAATAGATTGTGCATCATCTTGGCTGCTTCTGCCGGGTTATCGTGAGCCCATTTTGAGCCGCGCTGGACGGCGCGAACCAACCCGGCGGTTATTTCCGGATTCTTTTCGATGTATTCGCGCGACCCGAGGATGCCGTGCATGAGCATATTATAGCCGTAATCTGCAAACAGCCAGTAGTTCAAATCCACACCCTGGGTGACCTCCAGAACTGGAAAATCGTTGGTGACATACCCGGACATCATTTGCACCTGATCGTTCAAGAACATGGATGTCTTGGCGCCGCCATCGGCAATGATCAGTTCAACAGATGCGGGGTCAATGTTATTTAGTTTCAGGAAGGGTTCCATGATAAGCGACCCGGTGCTGGCGGCAGTGTCAACGATTTTTTTGCCGACCATATCTTGCGGTCCATCATTTTTTACGGAGGCCTTGGTTGCAACTCCAACCGGCATTTTTTGTACGAAGGTGCCGACAATTAGCAGGTCCATGCCCTGGTGGATGGCGGGTATGGTTTTCGTCGGGTCAAGGTAGGCAAACTGGTCTTCGCCCTGAACCAGCAGTTGGACCGGATTGGCTTTATCAGAACCTTCCAGGATGTTGACATCCAACCCTTCGTCCTTGAAATATCCCAGTTCCCTGGCAGCAAATAGATGGGCATATTCGCCTTTGTATTTCCAGCTTAGGCGCAGGTTGATGGGGGTCAGTGCTTTCTCCGCTGGAGCGGCTTGCGTGGGAGCAACCTCTTCTTTTTCGGTGGGTGCTACCGGGGGGACGTCGGTGGCCTTTTCTTTGGGGGGTTCTGCCGGGGCTTGTGTTGCTGCGGGCGTGCAGCCCACAATCAGCACGGCCAGCATACTCAGAAGAACGATCAGGCTAACACTTTTAACACTGAATTTGGTAAACGACATGACTTTTCCTCCAGCTAACTAAGTTTGGTTTGATTCAGGCAGTTTCTTATCACTTTACTTGTACACAAACAGGAGTATTTTCGTATTGATTTTGGCACTTTTCAATCACTCACCTCCTTTGTGAAAGCTTACAGGATCGGATCAGTCGGCAGTGGTTTGATGCTCCCGGCAAATCAGGAGAGATACTCGTTCAGATCAATATCCGGATAGCGGATGCGCTCCCCGTACGGACGGCGCTCTTCCTTGTAGGTTGCGTCAATCCCGATCTTGGTCTGTACGCCGCGCGTATCGGAAACAGGGTCCATCTCATGCCCCTGCGCTCCCGGCACGAGGAAGATATCCCGGCTCCAGTCCACGCGGTTGTTCAAAGCCCAGAGGATGTCCGCCGGATTGTAAAGGTTAACATCCGGATCAACCGCGATGACCAGTTTGTTGTTAACGTGCGATGTGAAAGCTGCCATGGCGACATTTTTCGGCTCGCCGGGGTTGCTCTTCTGAAGCTGCACCAGGCTGACAAAACCGTTTCCGTAGGGGGGGACGTGTACGCCGGTGATGTTGGAGCTGACATGCTGCACAAATTCCAGCAGCAGGGGCTCGCGCGGCAGGACATTCCCGATGTAGATATGCTCGCTGTCTCCTGCGACAATTGTCTGGAAAATGGGCTGGTTGCGGTGGCAGATGGCGGTGACGTGAAAGACGGGCATTTGCCATGGTTCGCCGTAATAGCCGTGAAATTCAGCCAGCGGTCCCTCGGCGCGGCGTTCCTGCGGCGGCAGATAGCCTTCCAGGATAATCTCGGCTTCGGCAGGAATATCAATATCCACGGTGACGCCTTTGCAAACCGGCGTTCCTTTGCTGCGGATGGCTCCAGCAATCAGAAGTTCATCATCGTCAGAACGAGCTCCGGCGGCGATCATAATGGCGGGATCCAAGCCGATGGCAACGGAAATCTGCAAGGGCTCATTTTTATTTTCCTGTCCCTTGTAGAACTGCATGGTGTGCCGCCATTCGTTCATGTTGAAACCCAGCTCGCGCTTTCCCAGCACCTGCATACGGTTGTAGGAGAGATTGCCGCGCCCGCTTACCGGGTCTTTGGCGACGGTGATCGCGCCGGTGATAAACGGGCCGCCGTCGTGCTGCCCATGTGTTGGGATAGGGAGGTACGCCAGGTTCACATCGTCGCCGGTGATGATATTCTCCTTCCAGGCTGCATCGCTCACCCGAACCGGGGCGATCCCATTGGCAGGGTTCAAAACGCGTCCCATCACTTTGGATACTTCGTTGGGGCTGCAATCCAGCGCCAGGGCAGCCAGTTTTTGGGAGGCCACCGCCCCGGTGAAAACCGGCATGGAAGCGCCCGCCGGCTGCGTGAAGATGACAGCACCCTTATCCTGCCGGGCGACGGCAGCCGCCACATTTGCCAGTTCGTGCACTAAATTGACCGGCTTTTGAACGCGGGTGAGCTGGCCGGCGTCTTCCAGAACGGCCATAAAACTTCGCAGATCGTGAATCTTTTCCATGTATGCTCAATGTCTCCTTGTCGGGTGCAGTTTCTTTCTTAAGATAAAAATTGGCGTCCATCCGAAAACCGGCGGCTCATATAAAAATGCAAAATATCGGTGTCAAAATATTTCAGGTTATATACGAACGGTTGTCCATTGTCGAGAATGAACAACTCTTCCATGTGCAGCAAGGGGGTGCCTTCAGGGATCCCCACCCACCCGGAGATTTTTGCATCCGCAACCCTGGCAAATATATTCGTTTGAGTGGAAGAAAAATTTTCCGGGCAGCACTCCCAGAGGTAATCCAGCAAGCCTTTTTGGGGGTAAGCCTTGAGGGTATCAAAATCCACATGGGATTCCAGCACCCAACTTTCAAAGAACGCATACAACCTGCCGGAAAGTTTGAAAGCATAGCGTGCATAAATGACAGGTTTGTTGACCGCTGTTTTCAGGAGGTCGGCAAGCCTTTCGTTGGTAAGTGTCTTTTCGATATGCCAGTGAACCCTTTCGTAGGTTAAGCCTGTTCTTTCTGCGGTTTCACAAATGGTTTCAATTTCTTCCAACCTCTCGGCGTCAACCTGTTTTTCCCGGGGGTGGGCAATGAAAGTACCAATGCCGCGCCGGCGCTCCAGCAGCCCCTGGCTCTCCAGGTAACCGATGGCAACACGCAGTGTGGGTCGTGAGACGCCTAATTGCAATGCCAGATCTTCCTCGGAAGGTAATTTCTCTCCAGGCATGTAGGCGTTGCTCAGAATAAGCTCGCTTAATACGTCACTGACCTGCGCATAGAGCGGACGTTGGTCTTGCTTGAGAGTAGGGATGAATACTTTCACGGGAATATCAGACTCTCCTGATAAGTAATGTATGGGGTGCTGCAGGGGTAGAAGGTAAGACGTAAGACAAGAGACGTCATAGAAGATGGTACCAGTTTACGGAAATGCAACTGCTTTGTCAAGAGGGCAATTTATGCATGTCTGTCCTAAAATCGGCAGCAAGGAGGTGAAGCCGAGATGGTGTAATCGTGTTGGCCGCCTCTGGCGTATCAGGTAATTTTCGGAAGGCTTTACTGAATCTGAAACAGTCACATGGTTTTGGGAAAAATTTAACGATACAATACCTGCTGTAGCATTGTATTTCCTGTGTTCTTCCATTATGAGGCAAAACCCACAAGCACCCCCCGCTTTCCTTGAATGCCCGCAGTGTGGCGCGGCTCTTCCCCGGTGGTTGGGGGAGGGGGCTGTGTTCTGTTCGGGGTGCGGCACAAGCTTGATCTGGCATGCGGAAGTACGGAAGCATGGCGGGAATCCTCTCCCCGGCCTGCACCTTAAACCCCTCTCTCTTGTTGATGAACAGGTTACCGGCCTGGAGATTCTGCGCATTCTGGCGCCAGCCGGGTGGGAGCTGCGAGGCGGCGATTGCTGGCAGGTGAGCTCCCCTGGCAGGCTGGCTGCTGTGGCTTTCCAGATCGTGAATCCGCACGGGCTGGAAGCATTTGAAGCACTGCCGGAGATGAGCTTTGCCTGGAACGGCAATCTGTTTTCCGGGCTGCTGGAGCCGGCCGGGCGCAATTGTTTTGGTGCGCAAGTGCAAAAACCGGTGGACGCGCGCACTGCGCTGGAAGCGTTTGTCCTGCCCGCCTACCGGGGCGATGTTGAGGAGTTGGACATCCTTGGATATGAACCGCTGCCGGATCTGCCGCGGCTGGTGCGGGCGGAGGCACTGCTCACGCCGGATGGAACAGCGGAGGGCGGCAAGGTTCGTATGCGTTATGCCCGGCAGGGGAATCTATGTGAAGAAGAACTTTACGGGATTGTGGAGGTGTTTCGCGCCTTAAATCCGGGTATGTTCCGTGTGACGGAAGCGGACTTTTGGTTTATTAACCACCTTTTCTCGCTCCGCGCTGAAGCAGGGAAATTGGATGCGGCCGGAGACTTGTTCGCGACCATGTTCTCCTCTTTTTGGCTTAACCCAAATTGGTACGCGGCCGCGAGAACACTCACCCAACTGTTGATTCAGAAGCCTGCAAGCGATTTGCCCAGCATTGCCGGACTGCGCCGCTTGCTGGCAAAGGCTCCCGGGCGATTGCGAGAAGAGTATCTGCGCAATTGGTATGCCCGCCAGGAGGCATACGAGGAGATTTCACCGGGGAGGCCTCGGTCAATCCGGCCGCTGGAAGGTTTTATTGATCCATATTGCGGCGAGGTTATCGTGCTGCCACGCGGGTACAGGGTTGCCTGGGCAAACCCCGCCGGAGAATTTGTTTTGAGCGGAGAGCTAAATTTTATCCCGGAGGGGGAGTGGACGCGGATGGAGCGGGTGGAAGCGGCGTGAGGGTTCTTTCGCCAGCAAGATGCCATCCTTTGGGCGGCGCGCCATTGGGATAAACGATCCGGTTAAATTCATTGCAGGCACACAATCAATTTATACCGGAATAATGGTATTCTATATACCATTATTAACTTAAAGCAATGCAATCTGCTTTCCTCCATGCTATAAAAGATCAGTGAATGCAAGTATTTTGCTTCAGGGAGCATGAGATGGAAGCGTATTCAAAAAGCAGGAACACAATTTTAGCGGCTCTGGCGGTTGTTGTGGGCATATTTATGGTTACTGTCGCGCCTTTTCTGATCCAGACATCTGTGGAGAGGGTTGTCGCAGCGCTGACAAAGGTATCCGCTGAAAAACCCGCGTATGCAAGCGGAATACAGATTTTCTCCCTGCTCTTTCCAATTTACCGGGGTTTGATTTTTATTGGCGGTGTTGCGCTGCTCTTGATGGCAGGCCCAATCCATAAAGGAAAGGCGTGGACTTATCCCGTCTCACAGCTTATCACGGCTTTTCCAGCGGCTGGCGGCATGTTTATGATGATGCCGTATGTCTCTTTTATTGAGGGGTTCCCGCTTCCTACAATTATTGGCATGGCCGGTCTTCTCTATTTCTGGACATCCATCTTTCTGCGCAATACAGAAAAGTGGACGAAATGGGGACAATTCCTTACCCTTAGTTTTGCGGGTATGCTTACCACACACGCGCTGATCACCGGGACAGGGAACTTGCGCATGCTTATGACCCGGCCTGAAAAGCCCATGTTTAACGGGCTGGGTGTTTGGGTGCTGTCCTGGTCGGCGCCAATTCAGTGGATCTGCGCCATTTTATTGTTTATTGCGATTTATAAGATCGCTGCGCACCAGGCCATCGGCTGGTGGTTGGCGTTGGTTGCGGCTTTCTCTTTGCTCTTGATGGATGTGTCGCTCCAAGTTATCCGGCTTACCATGACTGCTTCAACCGCTTGGGACTATTCGTATGGGCTGCCCTTTCTGATCGGTTTGATCTTTACGCTTCTCTTTCCCAAGTTCAAGGCCCGCTTGCTGCCCGAGGGGAGCTGTTCGGGCGGATAGCATTTAATTGACCGGCGCGGGCGGGGTTGTGTTTTACTCGGGTACACTCAGTCTGCCAACAGGGTATTGAGCGTCCTGGCACTGCACAGGGTGAGGCGCGGGCAGCTTTGCATATTGCTGTGATCTCAAGCGCTGCCGCCGGTTCTCCGCCCCCTCCGAGCTTTTGAGACTTAATCCAATTTTCCTTACCCGGTCCCTCCCTGCCGGAATCCTTCAGCGCGGCGCTCGAGGAAACGCAGCAAGTAATTTGAACCAATTGCCAGGACGCTCACCGCCAGGCTGCCGGCCAGTATTTTTCCGTAATTGGATGTAACCACCCCCTGAAACAGCAAAACTCCCAGGCCGCCGGCGTTAATGTACGCCGCGATTGTACCAATGCCGATGGAGGAGAGTGCCGCCAGGCGCACGCCCGCCAGCAGCATGGGAAGCGCCAGCGGAAATTCCACTTGCCAAAAGCATTGCCAGCCATTCATGCCCATACCGCGCGCGGCTTCGATCACAGCGGGGTCCACTGTCGTCAAGCCGGTGACCCAGTTGCGCACCAATAGTAATTGGGCATAGGCGGCCAGTGCGACAATCGCGGGTGCCGCCCCCAACCCAAACAGCGGAATGAGCAGGACAAACAAGGATAGAGAGGGGATGGTGTACACAATGCCTAAAACCCCGAGCACCGGCCCTTGCAGCCAGCGCACCCGTGAGACCAGGGCGCCGAGCGGCAGCGCGATGAGCAGCGAAAAGAAGAGCACGATCAGCGTCAGGCGTACATGCTGTCCAAAGAGCAAGCTCACATACCCAAAATTAGTGATGAGGTAATTCATCCTGCTCCGGCTGCTGATTTCTTGAAGCGCCCTCCACTAGCAGGGCGCGTAAATCTTCAAATTTTAACTCCCCGAGGAGTTCCTCTGACGCATTAATCACTTGCAGCGCATCTCCGCTGCTTTCCAGTAATTGTGCCAACGCGCTGCGCAGGTCATCTTCGGGGCGGATTACGGCCTGTTCCGGGAAGGGCCTGGATTGAGCCGGGCTATTCCGCCGCGCCTCCAGCGCAGACTGTACGGTGAATAAGCTGAGGCGGCGCAGCATGTTGTTTGCGCCGGTCAGTTCCTCGACAAATGCGTTCTGCGGCTGCATGATGATTTCAAGCGGTGTACCGTGTTGCACCAGTTTGCCCGCCTGCAAGATAATGATCTTATCTGCCAGGTGGAAGGCTTCTTCCACGTCATGTGTTACAAAGAGGATGGTCTTGTGCAGCTTGCGGTGAATCTCCAGAAGCTCCCCTTGCAGCCGCTCGCGGTTGATGGCATCAACGGCAGCAAAGGGTTCGTCCATTAATAAGATGGCGGGGTCGGCAGCCAGGGCACGTGCCAGGCCAATGCGCTGCTGCTCCCCGCCGGAAAGCTGACGGGGGTAGCGTGTCAGGTAGGATGCCGGCAGGCCAACCAGTTCAAGCAAGTCTTGCGAGCGCTGTTCAATCTTTTCGCGGCTCCAGCCCAACAGGCGCGGCACAACCGCAATGTTCTTGCGAATGGTCATGTGGGGAAACAACCCGACCTGCTGAATGGCGTAGCCAATCTGCCTGCGTAACTGGTTGACCGGCAGGGTGTGAATTTCTTGCTTGCCGATCCAGATACGGCCTTCGTCCGGCTCGTACAGGCGGTTGATCATCTTAAGCAGCGTAGTCTTTCCACAACCGGAGGGGCCGAGCAGGGCAACCAGGTCGCCAGCAGCAACGCGGAAACTGACATGGTCAACTGCCGGTTTTGCCCCGCCCGGAAAATGTTTCGTAACTCCTTCGCACACAATTTCGGCTGAGGGGATTTTCTCATTATCATGGATTGGCTGGGGAGTGGTCAGTACGGGTTCCTCCATCTTCAAGGGTCCGTGCTTATTGCAACAGACCGTTTTGCTCTAAAAAGGCTTTGGCCACATCGGCCGGTTCTTTCTTGTCGGGGCCATCCACCTGCCAGTTCAAACCGGACATGACATCATCCGTCAACAGGGGTGCGACTTTGTTTAATGCGGTTGCAATGCCGGGGTATTTCTCCAGTGTATCCATGCGCACCACCGGTGCGATGTTGTAAATTGGGTAGAAGACTTTGTCGTCTTTCAGCAGGACCAGGTTATTCCCCTTGATGGCGCCGTCTGTGCCAAAGGCGACGACGACATCAATCTGACCATCCAACAACGCCTGATAGCGCAGGCTGCCTGTGCCGAGTTGTTTGATCTCCTTAAATTCAAACCCGCCGTAGGCTTGCTGCAACCCTTTAATACCGTCTTCGCGCTCCAGAAATTCTGCCGGGCCTCCCAATACCAGTTTGGGGGCTTTTTCTGCCAAGTCGGAATAGGTTTTGATCGCGTATTGATCCGAGCTTGCCTGAGTCATCGCCAATGCCTGTGTGTTATTGAAAGGAGAAGGCTCCAGCCAAGTTAACTTAAATTGTTCTTCATATCCTTTTTTGACGGCATCAAAAATCCTGCCCGCGTCTTGAATTGGCTTCTGTTTTAGAACGGTCAGCAACCCGGTGGAGGTATATTCCGGGTACAGGTCAATATCACCATTGACGAGGGCGGCTTGGGCAATCGGAGTGCCGCCGAGGTTAAGTTTGCGTTCCACCTTGAAGCCGGCGTGCTCCAATAGATGGGCGTAAATTTCTGCAACGATAAACTCTTCGGTGAAGTCTTTGGAGCCCACGCTGATCACTGTGTCTTTCACTGCTGCCGTGGATTGCGGCGCGGCTAATTGTGCCGTTGGTGCGGCCACCGGCGTGCAGGCGCCCAGCACGAATGCAACCAATAAAATGAGCGGAAATAGCCGCTGGTTTTTGAAAATTGTGTTCATAGGAAAACTCCTTTGATAATTTGATCTAAATGTTTGGGTTGATTGACACAAGGTGCATACCACCTTCTCTAGTGGCCGGGTTTGCGGTAGAGCCGCAGGAAGAGGGTCCAAAATGCCTCGGATAAAAGCGCCAGCAGGGCCACCGGCAGGGCGCCGACGAGCATAATGGGCACATCGTACAGCGCAAAGCCGCGTGTGATGAAGTCGCCCAGTCCGCCGCCGCCGATGAAAGAAGCCAGTGTGGCGCTGGAGATCACCTCTACTGCTGCAATGCGTATGCCGGTGACGATAGCAGGCGCTGCCAAAGGAATTTCGATCTGAAAAAGCACCTGGGACGCGCTCATGCCCATACCTGAAGCAGCTTCAATAATGGCACGGTCAACACCGCGCAAGCCAGCATAGGTATTGATCAGGATGGGGGCGACTGCCAGAAAGGATAATGCGACAAGGGAGGGTGTAAATCCGAGTCCCAGGTAAGGTAATGCAAGGAAGAGAACAGCCAGACTGGGGATCACCCGAAATACATTGAAGATGTTAATCGTCGTTTGGGCGATCTTTTCGCGGTGAGCAACCCACACCCCCACCGGCAAGCCTATCAACAGGCTGATACTCATTGCCGCAGAGCTCAGAACCAGGTGCTGCCGGGTGGCATGCCAGAAAGCAGACTGATTTTTCAGGAAGTACTGAAAGGCGGCTTGTAGAATTTCCATCCGCTCAGTTCACTTCCACCCCTTTCCAAAAAGCCACATAACCTTTAATCTCTTTTGCCGCTTCTTTGGGCTCCGGGTAATACCAGGCTGCATCCAGGTTGGTCTTGCCATTCACGGTCAGGCTGTAATAACTTGCTTCTCCTTTCCACGGGCAGAAGGTGTGGGTATCGGTTTTTGTGAAGTATCTGCTTTGGATCGAATCGGGCGGAAAATAATGGTTTTTTTCGATGACAATCGTATCCGCACTTTCGGCGACTATTTTTCCATTCCAGATTGCTTTTGTCACTACTTTACTCCTTCGTATGGAAGGCCAGCTCTCTTACTCTTTGGAGATGACCTTGTCGTTCCCTGTTTATTATCATACATGAAAATGGTTGATTTTATCCATATTATGAAAATTCTTATATATTTCATACATTCCATTGGAAGGAAAGGGGCGCACTTCACTGGTGGAAGGGCAATTTCCGTAATTCGACACTAAATGTCAAAGAGTGATGGTCTTCAAATGGCGCCATGAACGTATGATCCGGACGGATAGAGTAAAATATGCAGGGGTACTTAAAATTTAATCTCCCATTGAGTAGATGAACAAAAGAATTTGCCCGGTTTTACTTTTCGCGACTTTTAAAAAGGAGTTATCTTTCGTTGAAAAAGACTTTTGGCATATTACTGACTGCTTTGCTGGTTATTGGGCTTGGAGCCTGCAACACACCTGACGCGACATCAACCCCATCTTTCGTTGCCACATCGGTACCTGCCAGCGTGAAGTTTACTGATCCGGTGTTGGAGGAGATGGTACGGGGCGCGATGGGCAAACTGGAGGGGGATATCACTGTAGCGGAAGCGGAGGCAGTGACGAGGTTGAACCTCAGTAACGAATGGCTGCGATATATTTCCAATGGGACAGTGATTGAGGACATCGGTGGGCTGGAGAATTTTACCAACCTTGAATCTCTCGACCTATCCTTTCACGCGATTACCGACACTTCGCCGCTGGAGGGGCTTACAAAGCTCACTTCGTTGTCGCTGGACGGAAACCCGGTCACCGATATTTCACCACTAACCGGGCTGACAAATCTGAAGGTGTTGATACTTTCCAACTGCGCGGCGCAGGACTACAGCCCGCTTGCGGAACTGGTCAATTTGGAACTCCTCATGCTTGACAATTCGACGATCACTGATGTTTCGCCCCTGGCCTCGCTGACAAGCCTGAAATACCTGTACCTGACAAACAGCCCGATCAGTGATTATTCTCCTCTGGTTGAGATCTACCCGAACCTTGCAAAAAAAGATTTCTTTATCGCTTCCACGCTTGAGGAACTTGGGTTTATCATGGATGCCGGCAACAAGCAGGCGAACTATAACAGCGATAATGCGTCTGTCAGCATTAACCATTCTGAGTGGGGCGCTCCTCCAATGGAATGGGATGCTAATATCGTCAGAATTTCGATGTATCTGGAAGACGACTATAAGCTGTCCGTTGGTTTTTATGGTGATATCGGCGCCTATGTATTTCAAATGTATAAAGATGGCGAGTTACTTATGAACTATGTTTACGATGAGACGAATAACCGGTTCTCGTTCGGCTCAGGGAATCGGGAGAGCTCGGAGCAAGTAGTGCGTGCGGCAATGAATATTGGCGATTCGGAAGACGTGCTGCTTGCACCTGTTTCCATTTTTAACAACACGATCAAAGAAGCATTCAATATGACTGCCGGTGCGCTTTACGCGCTGCCCTTTGAGCCGCCTTCACTCAAGAGCCTGGGCTTTTTTCCAGACGAGGCGAATGCAGTCTGCCTGTATGAGCAACGCGGCGAAAGGGACTATAATATCGAGATTCACCGTCCGGAATGGGGAAAGAAAGATTACGACGTTCGATTTTTTACACCTTTAAGTGACGAATACCGAATTGTTATAACTTATCACTTCAACGAAAGAAAGTTTATTGTGGGTGCGGACGATAACAACGGGGGTGGCGCAAGTTTTGAATATTTCCTCGAAACGAATGAACATGTTGATGTTTGGTGCAGCAATAATGAAATGACCGTGGAAGAATATTTTATCAACGCCTACAATGACCCTGAGATAAAGGATGTATATCTGCATTCCGTGGAGTTGATGAAGCAATATTTCAGCGATAGATTTGGCATGACTTTTGAAGAGTTGTATATATTACCCACATGCCAATAAGGGATAAGGGTGGTGCAGAGTGTACGCGGGGAGGCGTCGCCATATCAATTGTGAAGGAAAGAAAATTTTCCAGCGGACCGGCATCCAGGTCAAAGACGGTGTGTGCAACAAACGGCTCATGCGGTGTGTCACACTGACCAGTTTCTTCGTTCCTGGGATTTCTCCGGCAACCCGGCTCAAATTGACTGAACGGTTTTGGTATATTTCCACCATCGGCCAGACGGAACTGCGAATATGCGTGACCTGCTGCTTCGGACGCAATGCCTGAATTTGTTGAATCCGGGCAGGATAAAGGGTGTTGACCGGCACAGGTTTTCTCCGGTTTGTCCTTGCCGATCAACTATTCCTTTGTTAAAGTGCCGGGCGGCTAATTTTATTATCTCTGCACCCGTCCGGTTCTATCGCCATGCATCAGCTTTTCAACGTCAGAGACACTTACCCGATTAAGATCACCAATAATAGAGTGCTTCAGACAGCTTGCTGCAACGGCAAACTCTAACATTGACTGCTTATCATTGTATGCCCCTAATCCATAAATCAAGCCAGCCGCAAAAGCATCACCACCCCCAACTCGATCAACGATATCACGGATTTCGTATTTTTGGCTCAGGTAAAAATTCTCCCGATCATTTAAGCAACCCGCCCAGCCGTTGATATCAGCACTTTGGCTTTCGCGCAAGGTAATCGCGATCATCTGCAAGTTAGGATAATCATTCAGGATCATGCCTGAAAGTTCCTGGTAATTGGTGACGTCCAGCTTTCCGCTCTCTACGTTCGCGTTGATTTTGACCCCCAATGATTTTTGGCAGTCTTCTTCATTGGCAATCGCAATATCTACATATTTAACGAGCTCACACATCACCTCGGATGCTTTTTTTCCATACTTCCAGAGATTTTTTCGATAATTTAGATCGCAAGAAACCGTGATTTTTTTCGCCTTGGCTGCTTTTACAGCTTCCATGGATAGTTCCATAGCCGTTTCGGAAATAGCAGGTGTAATGCCAGTAATATGGAACCAATTGATTTGGTTAAATGCTGTATCCCAATTGATATCACCGGGTTTTGCCAATGCAATCGCTGAATTGCTTCGATCGTAAACTACGCGGCTAGGTAATTGATTGGCTCCTCCTTCCAGGTAATAAATTCCCATGCGTCCTTCACCATGCTGGATTCTCTTAGTGCCTACTCCGAATTTCCTCAGCTCTTGTACACAGGCTTCCGCGATTAGGTTGTCTGGCAGCACAGTTAAATATTCAACGTCCAAACCAAAATTGGCAAGTGAAACTGCAACATTTGCTTCCCCGCCTCCAAACGTTGCTTCAAACATTGGGCTTTGGAAAAAACGCTCCTGGCCAGGAGGTTTCAACCGAAGCATAATCTCGCCGAAAGATAGATATTTCATCGTGTTGTTCCTCATTTCTGTAGCAGGTGTACTGCAAAACCACCAAACTCACCTTTCAGGTAAACAGCAATCATGTTGTCACCCTTATATTTTGCAGTAGCCAAATCAATTTCAAATCCCTTTTGTTGTAAATAGTAGATTGCCCGAGAAATACTATTTGTTTTTACTGCCAAATGCCCGCAGGTTCCCAAGTATTTAGTTTTGGTAATTTCGATAAAGCTGCTAACCATATTGGAACTATTTCCTTCCTTTATGGGGAAATTAAAAGCTTTGTTAAAAACGCCTGCGGTGGAAAGGGAAGCTTCTGGTGTATCCTGGTTGATACCAACATGTGCCACCTCGAAGCCCAATAAGACGTCAATTGCTTTCTTCGCGTTCTCGGTAATCAAAGCAAAGTTGTGATTAGTAATATCTGATGTTTTGCAAAGCCAGCCCCCGCCAACTGCGTGGATGAAGGGCTTATCAGCAAACTCCGGAAGATTGTCATTGTTCACCCCGCCAGTGGGGATAAACTTGATTCCTGCGGATTTATAGGGACCGTATAAAGCGTTACAGGCATTCACCCCGCCATATACATCGGCTGGGAAGAATTTGACAATACGGATCCCGAAAGATAAAGCGGTATCAATTTCCGTCGGTGTGACACACCCGGGTGTGACAACAATATCATTTTTGACACACCATTCGACAATCACCGGGTTAATTCCTGGAGACACAATAAATTGCGCTCCCGCGTCAACTGCTTCTTTGCATTTCTCCAGTGATAGTATAGTACCTGCACCAACGAGCATATTTGGGCATGCGGCTCGCACATTTTTAATTGCCTGGATGCCTGCTGCGGTTCTCATGGTTATCTCCATGATGCCCAGATGTGCATCCAGCAGTGCCTTTGCAGCCAGTACAGCATCCTCCGCGTTTTCGATAACAACAACCGGCACCAGCCCAATATTGCCGATCTGTTCAAGAACGTTCATAGTATCCTCCAAAACTTGAGGTTAAAGGTTAAACTTTCCTCAGAGAAGAGACCTACCCCCATTTACTGGTCCAATTGTAAAGTGGTAATTGATGTGCTTGCACTGATAAGCGGTGGAATCGGTACTGGTGGTGCCACTGCTTGGGGTGCAGGCGGCCGGTGCCCAATTGAGCTATGCGGCCTGACTGTATTGTACTGTATGCGCCACTGTTCCAGGATGATTTTCGCCCCCTCAAGCGTGTAGAAGATTTCGCTGTTCAACAACTCATCCCGCAGCTTGCCATTGAAACTTTCGATATAGCCATTTTCCCAGGGACTGCCCGGTTCGATGAACAACGTCTTCACCCCCAGTTCCGCCAGCCAGGTTCGCATGGCGCGATTGGCAAACTCGCTGCCGTTGTCGGAACGAATATGGACTGGCACCCCACGCGTACAGAACAACTCGGTCAAGTACGATTGCACGCCCTCTGTTTTCAGGCTGCGGCCAACACGGATGGCCAGGCACTCCCGGGTGTATTCGTCGATGATGTTCAAGGTGCGGTAAGCCCGTCCGTCATGCGTCCGGTCGGAAACAAAGTCATAGCTCCACACATGGCGCGGATATCCCACCATCAGCCAGACGGAACTGCGAATATGCGTGACCTGCTGCTTCGGACGCAATGCCTGAATTTGTTGAATCCGGGCAGGATAAAGGGTGTTACCGGCACAGGTTTTCTCCGGTTTGTCCTTGCCGATCAACTATTCCTTTGTTAAAGTGTCGGGCGGCTAGAAAATCTGGTTCACGTTTGAATTTTTGATCGAGATAATCGCGTTGGCACGAAGTAACGCAAAAAGTTTGAATATTTGTGTTATGATATAAAAAGTACATCAACATTCCCTTTAATATCTATATTGTCGTCTCATTAAATACCTGTAGAACAAGCTGCTCTCTTTTTTGTAAGGTTTCTGCCTGTATTCTGATTGCCATTTATCAATAATTCTCGCGCGTTCCCAAGGAGTATTGATGACAATTCCAGCCCAACCCTACCCGTTAACGGGGCGATCCTTTAAAAGCCTTGAAAAAGAATACCCGCTCAATGACCCGCTGCAAAAAGCCATCATTGACCAGATTTTGCAATCTCATTGTGATACACCGGGCGGTTTGATGGTGATCCTGAACGAAATTCAGAGCCGGATTGGTTTTGTCTCACAACCGATTCAGGAATATGTTGCGCGGGTGTTGAATACGCCGGTCAGCGCCATTCATGGGGTGATTACTTTTTACTCCTTCTTCACCACCGAGCCGCGCGGCGAACGGATCCTTAAGTTTTGCATGGGCACGGCCTGCTATGTGGGCGGCACGCCGCAATTGGTTGACAAGGCAACCCAATTGTTGGGCGTCTCTCCGGGTCAAACCACACCGGACGGAAAAATAACCGTGGAAGTTTGCCGCTGTGTGGGTGCGTGCAGTCAGGCGCCTGTTGTTGTGGTGGATGAGCAAATGTACGGCCGCATTCGCCCAAGCAAGATGCCTGCCCTGATTCGTGATGTCCTCAAGTCCTGCGAAGATGCTTCAGGAGGATGACCGCGATGCCCCTTGTTCACAGCCTGGACGAACTTGTTCATTTACAAAAAAAAATCCTTGAGGATAGGCGCGCAGACATTTCTGCTCACTCAATCGAAGGATTGGGGCGGGAAAAATTTGCCGCGCCGGCACTGCGCGCCGATCAAGAACTGGACGCACCGCGCGGCAAGGAAATTCGCGTTGTCCTGCGCAATTGCAACCTGATTGACCCGGAAAGCCTGGATGATTATATTGGCGAGGAAGGCTATCAGGCGTTGGCGACCGTGCTTTCCAGTATGAGTCCGGAGGAGGTGATTGAAATCATCTCGAAATCCGGGCTGCGCGGACGGGGCGGCGCGTGCTTCCCTACCGGGCGCAAGTGGCAGCTCACCCGCAACAGCGCAGGCTCCCCCAAGTATATTATTTGCAATGCTGATGAAGGCGACCCGGGTGCGTTTATGAACCGGCGCGTGCTGGAAGGCGATCCCCACTCCGTACTGGAAGGCATGGCAATTGGGGCGTACGCGATCGGTGCATCGCGGGGGTTTGTGTATTGCCGGGCGGAATATCCGATTGCCGTGCGCACATTGAACCTTGCCATCCAGCAAGCGCGCGCCTATGGCTTGCTCGGAGAAAACGTGCTGAACAGCGGCTTTGCCTTTGATGTGGAAGTGCGCATGGGCGCCGGGGCTTTTGTATGCGGTGAGGAAACCGCGCTGATCGCGTCAATTGAAGGGCGCCGAGGCGAGCCGCGCCCGCGCCCGCCTTTTCCGGCGGTTACAGGCTTGTGGGGCAAACCCACCTGCATTAACAATGTCGAGACCTTTGCCAACGTGCCACAGATTATTATGACCGGCGCGGATTGGTTTGCCGGGATGGGCACGGAAAAGAGCAAGGGAACCAAGACGTTTGCACTGGCCGGGGATGTCAATCACACCGGATTGATTGAGGTGCCCCTGGGGATTACCCTGCGCGAAATTGTTTACGACGTAGGCGAAGGCATTAAGAAGAAGAAGGAACTCAAGGCGATTCAGACTGGCGGCCCGATGGGCGGCTGTCTGCCTGCTTCGATGGTTGATCTGCCAGTGGATTATGAATCACTCATGGCGGCCGGTTCGATCATGGGCTCAGGCGGCATGATTGTCATGGATGAAGACACCTGCATGGTGGATATCGCCCGTTTCTTCATGGAATTTATTCAGGAGGAGAGCTGCGGCAAGTGTACGCCTTGCCGGGTAGGCACCCACAGTATGCTCGAAATTCTGACGCGGATTTGCAGGGGCGAAGGTGTGGATGGGGATATTGCGAAATTGGAACGGCTTTCCAAATTAACGCGCACCCACAGCTTGTGCGGGTTGGGACAGGGTGCGCCCAACCCTGTTGATAGTACGCTCAAGCATTTCCGCGAGGAATATGAGGCGCATATTTACAGGAAGGAATGTCCTGCCAAGGTGTGCCGGGAGTTAATCCGTTATGAGATTATCGCCGAAACATGCAACGGCTGTACAGTGTGCGCCAAGAACTGTCCGATCGGCGCGATTGCGGGCGAGCGCCGCAAACTGCACGTGATTGACCAGGAGACCTGTGTGCGCTGCGGCATTTGTATCCAGACCTGTAATTTTGGCGCGATTTTAGCCCTTACCGGCGATCAAACAGCCCCAGTCATGGCGCAATCCCAAGATCCCATTTAATCCTGGAGGAGATCGCATGTTCTTCATTTTTATCAATGGTAAACCCTACCAAGTGCGCGAAGATATCACTTTGCTGCGCGCCGCCCAGGATTTGGGCATTCCAATCCCTTCGCTGTGCGACCACCCAGACTTGACGCCTTACGGCGGCTGCCGCTTATGCGATGTGGAAGTCAAAGGGCTGCGCCTGCCTGCTGCAGCCTGCATGTTACCGGTTACGGACGGCATGGAGGTGTTCACTGACACAGAAGCACTGGTGGAAGCGCGCAAGGGTATCCTTGAGCTTTTGCTGGTGAATTATTATGATCGGAGCAACGGGAAAAACGCCCCCCCAAACGCGCTGATGAAGTTGTGCCGGACTTATGGCGTGGAGGTTTCCCACTGGATGCGCGAGGAACCGCGCTATGAGATTGACAGTGATCCCAACCCTTTCATTCGGGTTGATCTGAACAAGTGCATCTTGTGTACCCGCTGTGTGCGTGCTTGCGGTGAGATACAGGGCCGTTTTGTGTGGGGGCTGGCTGAGCGCGGCTTTGACAATCGTATCATCGCGGGTTCCGGCGTTCCACTGCTGGAGGCGCGCTGCGAATCGTGCGGCGTATGCGTGGAATACTGTCCAACCGGCGCGCTGGCGCACAAGCCCTCCTTTGAGGCTGAAGCACCGGACAAGAAGGTGACAACCACCTGTGCCTACTGCGGGGTGGGCTGTAATTTTGATTTGAACGTCAAGGATAACCGGGTGGTCAAGGTTACATCCAACCCAAACGCGGTCGTTAACGGCGTGCACCTGTGTGTAAAGGGACGCTATGGCTACCAATACATTCACCACCCGGACCGCCTGCGCAACCCGCAGGTGCGCGCTTATCTGCTGGATGGCAGCCCCAAGCCGCCCGCCGGAGAAAGCCCATGGGTGACGGTGAGCTGGGATACCGCGCTGGACATCACTGCCCGGAAGTTGGTGGATATCAAACGGGAATCCGGGCCGGATGCGATCGGTCTGCTCTCGTCTGCGAAGTGTACCAACGAGGAAAATTACCTGATGAACAAGTTGGCGCGCCAGGTGATCGGCACACATAATGTTGATCACTGCGCGCGGCTGTGCCACTCTTCCACCGTTTCGGGGCTGGCGATGAGTTTTGGCTCCGGCGCGATGACCAACACGATGGACGATATTGTTGAGCACAGCGAAGCGATTATGATTATCGGCTCGAACACCACCGAACAGCACCCGGTGATCGGTTCCAAAATACGGCAGGCGGTCTTGCGCCGCAAGGTCAAGCTGATTGTGGCTGACCCGCGCCGGATTGATATTGCCGAGTTTGCGCAAATCTACCTGCGGCAAAAACCGGGCACAGATGTGGCGCTGATCAACGGGCTGATGCACATCATCCTCAAGAACAACTGGCAGGATCAGGCCTTTATTGACGAGCGCTGTGAGAATTTTGAAGCCTTCCGTGCTGTTGTGGAGGAGTACCCCCCGGACCGTGTGGCACAGATTACCGGTGTTTCAGAAAAAGATATATACCGGACTGCTGAACTGATGGCTCAAAGCAAGCCGATGGCGGTCTTTTGGGCGATGGGGATCACGCAGCATACCACAGGCGTGCTGAATGTGCTCACACTGGCAAATTTACAGATGCTGCTGGGCAATATGGGTATTCCGGGCGGCGGGGTCAACCCGCTGCGCGGGCAGAACAACGTCCAGGGGGCATGTGATATGGGCGGACTGCCGAATGTCTTTCCCGGTTACCAACCGGTGACCAACGAGGCTGTCCTGGAGAAGTTTACCCTGGCCTGGCAGACCACCCAGGCGGATGGAAGCACCGCTCCATTGTTCAACCACAAAGCTGGTTTAACTTCCACAGAGATGATTCCTTCGCTCGCAACCGGGCAGGTGCGCGCTCTGGTGATTCTGGGGGAGAATCCGCTGGTGACGGACCCGGACGTCAACCACACCCGCAAGTGTATGGAAGCTGGTGATTTTATTGTGGTGCAGGAGATCTTTCCTTCTGACACCTCACAGTACGCCGATGTGCTGCTGCCGGGTGTCACCTTCGCGGAGAAGGACGGCACGTTCACCAATACCGAGCGGCGCGTGCAGTTGGTGCGCCAGGCGGTGTTGCCGGAAGGCGAGGCGCGTCCGGATTGGGAAATTCTGGCTGATCTTGCCCGGCGCATCCTGGATGTGGAGAGGCGCACGCCAACCGGCGCTCAGGCTGGATGGGATTACACCTGCGCCGCCGAGATTATGGACGAGATCGCCGCAGTAACACCCAGTTACGGCGGGGTGAGCCATGCCCGTCTGGATGCGGGAAAACAGCTTCACTGGCCGGTCAAGGACAAGAATCACGCCGGTACGCCCATTTTGCACATCGGAACGTTCACCCGCGGCGCAGGAAAATTCCACCCCACCGAACACCTTGAGCCGAAGGAACTGCCGGATGCCGAATATCCTTTCCTGATGACCACCGGACGGGTGCTCTATCACTGGCACGCCGGGGAGATGTCGCGCCGCTCACGGCGCCTGCTGGAGGTTTATCCGGCGGCCTATATTGAAATTAACCCGGAAGATGCGGAAATACTGGGCATTCACAATGAGCAGCAGGTGCGGCTGACCTCGCGGCGCGGCGAGACGCGGGGCAAGGCGTTGGTGACTGAACGGGTTTCAAAGGGGCTGGTCTTTGGCAATTTTCACTTTGCTGACGATCAGAATAGCAACAACCTGACGATTGCCGCGCTCGACCCGATTGCCAAAATTCCTGAGTACAAGGTGTGCGCGGTGAAGCTGGAGAGTGTTCCCTCCTGATTCTCAAATAAGATGCGGTAGAATCAATTGCCTGACGATACAGGCAGAAATAACGGAATTGCAGGCATCTTATGGAAGGCCAGACTTCCCTTCAGGAAAACGCGCCGGAAAGAAAAGAGCAGGTCATGTGTCCGTCAGCCCGGGAATACCCGGGCGAACGGCACCGGCGGCACTGGAACACAGCCCACAGTGCGGCTGCATCCCTTTTGGTTTATGCGTAAAGCTCGCATGGGGGAGATTCGATGAAAAAAGCTCCGTTGTTATTCTGGGGGCTGTTCCTCCTGGCAGCTTTGGCAACCCTCGCCGGCATTTTCACACTGCCTTCCGGCGCCGAAAAAAGCCTGGTCTTGGGGCTCTCCGCCCAGCGGCTGGCGCTGGCGCTTTTTCCACTCGCCTGCATTCTTTTCTCACTTTCCATGCTTTGGATGATTTGGGCTGCGCCGGGCCGGTATGCATACGTCACGGACTATGTGAGGCGGTTTTCCTCCGGCGGTGTGCTGCTCTCCGGCGCGTTAAGCTTTTGGACGGCGCTGTTTCTTGCGGGATTCTTGTTGGTTTACCGGCTGGCGATTGCACCGCCGGCGGCAGACCTGACACCAAAACTGGGCGCATTGTTTCCGGCGTTAACCGCTTATTTAGACCGGCTGTGGCCGGTTTTGATATTCCTGGCTTTTTGCCTGGGTGGGTGGACCTGGTATGCAGCATATGTTCTGATAGCGCCTTTCTTTAAGAATGCGGGTTTGCTGGCGGCCTGCGGCGCGGGCGTTTTCTCT